>DLWR01000215.1 GCA_003444795.1 Cryomorphaceae bacterium | reverse complement strand
TCGCCTTGGAAATCCACCTTGCCAGTGTGCAAGAAGGATCCAAAGGGCTGCTGGAGCATGGAGTCTTGAAACGCTTGTTGGTTCATCGTCTGAGCAGAAAACTGCCAGTGCTCCCCGAGGGATTTCATATACTGGCCGCCAAATGCGCCATTGGGGCGAAGGTCAAATCCTCCATTCTGCTCATTCTTTCCCAGCAGCAATTTCACCTGCTGGTCGCCTGGTAGGCCGAGAAGTTCAACGATCCCACCCTGAAATGCGCGTTTACCCCAACGCTGTTCTTGGCTTACTTGCCCCTGAGAGACGTAATTGTTGTAGCGTTCGAATGGGCTTAGACCGATGGGATCCCAGGGATTTCGGTCGAAAAGCATGTAGCGGTTGTAGCCAATGTAGGCGCCCATGGTGAGCTCGGTCAATTCATACCAATGGATGCCGCCCAACCGCACGCCCATACCGCCCCAAGGAGTCACCACGGTGCTGTATAGGTTCATACCCAGGAGCATATTCATCTGCCCGCCAATTCTGGGTTGGTCCAGAGGTTTGTCGTAGTTGCCCAGAAGCGTGTCCGTTACGGGCAAGCTGTACACCGGACGAATATTCCCTTCCAAGAATTGAAAGCCAAAGAGGTCCATACCCCACGTGGCCCCCTTGCCTGCTTTGCCGCTAATGTTGAGCATGAATTGAGGCAGTTGGCTATCATCTCCGATGAAGATGTCTCGCATGGGAAGTGGATAGCCTGTCACCGCTTCGTAGCCCGTAGGCAGGTAGCGATAATCCATGAAGTAACGGTAGTACCCTCCCGCATTAAAGGAACGCAGTCGCGCCGGCTCGACTTTGGGAAGAACCCCAAAATCCATTTCCGTAAAAGCGTAAGAAACTAGGGGCAATATTTCTTGCTCAGAAGCCACGTTTACCGGTCTTGTTTCATAGCGCGGCAAACTGTCCTGTGCATAGGCAAATAGGCCTTGGACAGCGAAAACCGCTGCGAAAACAAGTTTAATCGTTGAATCGTACCGTCTCATGGTTGAGCGTTAAGGGGTAAGGGCATCAATTCGACCGTTCGCGAAGGGCGTTCATTTGCCCCACGAGGCTCCACAAAGAAGGGCAAGTTTCCGTAGGCCACAAAGCCTTCGGCCTCCAGGTATACAAAAATGCGGTACGCCCCAGGTTTACTGGGCGTTCTAAATGCTACGGGCTTTGAACGGTAGCTACCTGCTTTCAACATTCCCAAGGACTTGTACGCGATGCTCGGTGGACGGCTTTCCGCATCGCCACCCGCTTTGATATCGGTGCTTTCGGGGAGGATCTCATACCATACCTTGGCACGCTTCACTCGGTCTGCTACGACGCAGTTCACAGGGATAGCCACTTTGGTCCCTGCTTTAAGAACGGGGGAGCCGTTTCCGATGGCTACCACAGAAACCGGTGCGGGAAGGCGATTAGCTTCTACAAGGTTGCCTTGCCAAACCTGGCTGACGCCCCAAAGGGTTTCGGTGGGCTTTCCTTTTTCAGTGTGTAAACCATACCAGGTAGAGGTGGTTTCTTGCTTTTGGCCCCACAAGAAGGCATAGCTGCCCAAGCACGTTCGGCGCTGGGCGTAAATTTTGTCCACATAGCGCGCAGCGTAGCCACGGGCTTTGCTTCCTGACGTTTGTTCTATGGGGGCGCCCCAAGTAGCGCGAGGAACTTCCCAGTGACCATTAGGTCCCCACTCCGTAATCATGTAGGGGCCTGTCCAGCCAAAGCGTTCAATTTGGTCCGGTAATTTATCGAGGTCCCCATAGGTATTGATGCCGTAAAAGTCTAGGCTCGGGCAGCGCTCCTTGATAAGTACCACTTCCATGGAATCCAATCCTGCCGTGATCGTCGTAACGGGGTGGTAGGGGTCTTTGGCCTGAATCATGGCGGCAATGTCTTCCACTGCATACCAGACGTTGGTATTGCTGTAATTTAGGTCCACTTCATTGCCCACCGACCAAGCGAGCAAGGCTGGATGGTCCTTTAGTTGATCCACCACCTCGCTGAACATCTCTAACTGAGATTGAATGCGCTCCGAATTGTCATAATCAAAGCCGTGACGCTCGTGCTGAACCCAGAGGCCCATCATCACCGTGACCCCATGTTTGTGTGCTTCATCCAGAATTTCAAGGGCATTGTCGTGGCTCCAAGTTCGGATACTGTTGCCCCCAAACCGGGCTACATCCCCAATGAATTCAATACCTCCCGCACCGCGGACATAATAGGGTTCCCCGCCACGCACAAAAGTGTAGTTTCCCTCTGGTGTTCTTTCGACACTTGTTGCAATGGGACCTTGCTGTGCAAACCCAACCTGCAGTCCTATCCAGCTCGCAAAGCAGAACCACAGGATTTTTTTGCCGGCGGCATGCACCTTTCGAATTTTCATCAGTCTTAAGATAGTAGGGAAATTTCTCGGCAAGTTATAGTACAAAAAACAATTTCTATATAAAATTGTCGTATTATTGTCCATAGTACTATTATTCAAAAACTCAAAAGAACATGAAAAAAACCCTTACTCTTCTGTCTATGGCGATATTGGGTTCTGCTTTTGCGCAGACCGTTGCATTGCCTATTGGATTTGAATCCAACCCCCCGGCCTTCACCCCTTTTGGCAATAGCACGTATGCCATCATGGCAAACCCCGATGCTTCTGGTATCAATACCACATCGACGGTTTTGCAAACAGTTCACGGCAACGAGACCTGGGCTGGTCTGTTTGTTGATTTGACCAACAAGTTGGATTTCACCACAGACACCGTCATTCGTGTGATGGTATGGGCTCCAACAACCGGAAGCTTTCGTTTGAAGTTGGAAGACAAAGCAAATTCCGCTGTTTACTGGGAAGCCGACCAGGCCGTCACGGTTGATTCAGCTTGGACCCAATTGACTTGGAATTTGAGTGGCGTAGGTACTTTGTACGATCGCGTGGTACTGTTCCCCGGTTGGGGTGTGTCCAACGCCGGCACCTTCTACGTGGACAACATCCAGCAAGGCTACGGTAGTGCTGCTCCCACTACTGCCAACATCGTTTTCCGCGTAGACATGAGCCTGTACACGGGTTCATTCACTACGCCTGAGGTGAACGGTACCTTCAACGGCTGGTGTGGCAACTGTGCTGCCATGTCTGACGCTAACGGCGACAACATCTGGGAGAAGGAAATCACCTTGCCTATCGGTGATACCGTAGAGTACAAATTCTCTCACGACAACTGGACCGGTCAGGAGATGAACGATCCCACCGCTCCTTGTACCAACGGCAACACCACCTACACCAACCGTGTATTGGTTATCACCGCCAACGATACCTTGGACGCTGTATGCTGGGGTTCTTGCACCGCATGTTCTGGCATCGGCATGGACGAGGAGCTTGCAAGTGTTATGACCATCGCTCCAAACCCTGCTAATGATAATGTGAACATCGCATTGAACGCAGCTGCTGGACGCTTTGCTATCATGAACCTCGCTGGCCAAGTGGTTGCTTCTGGTTCTTTGGTAGAAGGGAAGAACGAAGTTTCAACGGCTACTTTGGCAAACGGCATCTACATGGTCCGCGTCTCTAGCGAAGCTGGTGAGGCTGTTGAAAAGCTTGCTATTCGTCACTAATTGATAATTTGTAGTTGAGAGGTGAGGCCCGAGTGAATGCTCTGGTCTCATCATTCAACCTAATTTCTAACCGCTCCTATCTTTGTTGATTATGAAGCGTTTTCTCTTTCTTACCGCCCTATTCTCTGCCTCCCTTCTTTCTGCGCAGTCCTTTGTGTTCAAAGGCCTTGTCGTAGATAGCAAGGATCAAAGTCCCATCCCTCAAGTGGTCGTTCAGGTCGGAAAAATCAAGACTGCGTCGAACCTCCAAGGAGAGTTCTCCTTGAATGTTCAACCTGGCGACACGTTGTTTTTCCAAGCCATCGGCTACAAAGGCCTCCAACATATCGTAGCCGCCTCAGAGGGGAATGCGAGCCAAACCATTAAGGTCTTCAAACTCTCGTCAAGCACGACGGAATTGGATGAGATTGTGGTCACGGGCTACGGAACGCC
>DLWR01000061.1 GCA_003444795.1 Cryomorphaceae bacterium | reverse complement strand
GCGAATCCCCCGTGAAGCTTACCTGCACCAAGGGCCCGAACAAATCCATAGAAATTCTCCCCATGATCCAAATCCAATGCTAAAAAGCGTGGACTACTAAACCGTACATCAATGGTCTTTCCTGCGGGTGCTTTTAAGTCTACAGTCCCATTTAACGCGAGACTACCCACGCCTTTGGAGTCTTTTAGATTGCCTTCCAGCAAAACCTTGCTACCCTGCAAACGGAAGCGCGGACTGCCTTCATAGCGCACTCCCGTGACGGGTAGCGTAAATCCAGCACTTTCCAAGGTGCCCCGGCCCGAGCCCACAAACTCGCCTTTTTGTTCACGAAGGGACACTTCGGCATTCAGCCATCCCGACCAAGCATCTAAACTTCCTTCAGTAAAACCATTGAGAATCGTCAAGGGGAGTCTATCTATCAAGCACTCCACATCCCAGGTGGGGTTGCGCTCTCCTGTTGCTTCAAACCAAAGGGAATCCTGCCCCGGCCATCCCGCTTGGGCTTTCATGGCCACTTCACCAGATTCCATATCCACATCCCATTGGGATTCTATAGTGCCCAAAGAACGCTCATCTAGGGTCAATTCAGGAATCCAGGCGTCTGCACTTGTTTGCCATTCCCCGATAGCCCCTGCAAAAATGAACTGGCCCCACAGCTCTCCTCCAATGGGAAGTTCAGGCAAGCCAAAGGCTTGTGTCCAAATAGGCAGGGGCAAGGCCTCCCATTGAACGCGTAGGACCTCGTAGGGATCTGGGCTCAGGGCGCCAAGAATACCAATGGAGCCGGCTTTTCCGGACCAAATCAGCGCATCATTAAAAGCAAAGCGTTGACGGTTCCAGTCGTATTCCAAATTCTGACCGCCTGAAAATTGCCCCGTACGGCCTTGAATCTCCAGGGTGCTGGCTTGCAGTTGTGCGTTCCAACGGTCTTCCCCACGATTAAGGGCAAGCACCAAATCGGCTTTAATACCCATTTCATCGGCATCTACTCTAGCACGGATTCGATCCTTTTGCCCATTACGGCTCAACCAATCTATCCCTGCCTTCAAGCCATCTGTCACCAAGGTGGCATGTGTTTCTACCGGTCGAAATCCCTGCGTGGGCGACGAACTCTCAAAGTTCCATTTACCGCTGGCACCATCGCCCGAGACAAGGATCTGCTGGTAGCCTTTTTTCAACGTGTAGCGAGCCTCCATGTCCGGACCGAAGAACTTGACCTCTTTTAGGCCCACCTTCTGGGGCCACAAGAACCGCCCTTCTAACCATTCATTCAAAGCGGAGGAGGCGTTGTTGGGCAGCTTATCTATCGTCCATTCTAATGGGCTGGTACTGCTGTACAGACTTGCCCGGTAATTCCCTACCCGGAGGTCGATACTATGTCCTTTTTTCCCCGAGCCTTGCCAATCGAGGAATAAAGGCGAATACCCTTCATCGAGGGCATTTTCAACGTGTGCATGACCGCCATTGGCCCAGGAAAAATACCCGTCAACCGCTCCTTTTAGTGGCAAGCCTAGTCCCTCTAGCCAGGTTGTGTTTTCATTCCAGGACCAAACTAGGTTCACTCGATTTCGCTTCCATTCCAAATCAGCCACCAAGCTTTGAACATGCGGATCCTGAAGACTTGCCCTGATTTGAACCGATTCCAGTGGGCCATCCCCCTCCAGGGCCCAGCCCTTCAGTCTTTGATCTGCCCATGCGATGTAGGCCCCTTCTCCTTTCCAAGAAAGCGATAGGCTCGATGAAAAATCTACGTGGGCCGAGAACTGCCCGTCCACCGTCAAATCCTGTAACTGGGCGTCCAATACCCCTCCATGCCAGTTCTGCCATAGGACGTCAATATCCGCCTGGGCAAAGTCTCCGGAAGCGGAAACGGACGCTAGAGTATGGCCTTCCTGCTCCTCTTCAAAGCTCAGGGTCCATTGATCGTCTGCCAAAGAACCTTCGGCTAACCAGGTTCGGTCCCGCCAAAAAGCTTGAGTGGCCAATAATTTCCACGTGGCTAATGAGGTATCCCCCACTATGGCCCCCGATGCACTGCCTTCCCAGCTCTTGCCTGCCACGTCCCACTGAATGACCGGTCCTGTTTCGGCGAATATGAGCTGACTTTCAGCCAGCCAACCGTCTGTCTCGGCGGTCAAACTCCAAAACTCGCCTTCCTCCGAATAGTCTCCATGAAGGGCAAGATGTTCTAATCCTTTTAGTGGAAGCTCTAGGGTGGCATCTAACCCCGATGCACCTATATTGGATACCTCCCGGAGAGCAAAAGCCATAGCATACGATGGCTCACCCGGATGTGCCTGGTACCGAACCTGCCCATGTAGCGCACCAATGGACCACAAAAAGGGAGCGCCGGTGGTATCCGTTGGCAACCACGGGTCGACCCAATGGCCCCACTCCGAAGAAGGTGTCCCTTTAATAACCAAGGAATCCCATTGGCATGCGGCCAATCTCCAGATCCCTTGGCTGTACCCAATGCCCTCGAGTTTCAAACCGTGCATTTTGATGGTATCATCTTCTGACTGGATTGAGAGTTCGCCTACATGTAACCCAGTCCAGGGCTCCCAGCTCAGCACATCCCAGTGCACTTTCACGCCGCCCAG
>DLWR01000055.1 GCA_003444795.1 Cryomorphaceae bacterium | reverse complement strand
AGGCTACGTCTACCGAAACGACGAAGCCCTCTTGGTTGGATTTATTTGTGAATTTGACCCCACCTACGTCCGGGCCAACCGCAGCCGCCGCGATGAGGCTTGGGACGATGACTTTGTGGGGATTGCCCTTGACGTCTACGGGGACACCCGCAACATGGTTTTCCTGGGGTCCAATGCCTATGCCACGCAGCTGGACATTCGGAAGAACAACCCAGCTACGGCAAGGGACGACGAATTCGACTTGTCGTTTGACATGGAGTACACCACAGCAAGTCACTTGGAAGAAGGGTACTATACCGTGGAAATGGTAATCCCATTTAAGTCCATTCAGTTTGGTGCAGCGAAAGAGCAACGCTGGAAATTCTGCTTTTTCCGCCAATGCTATGCCCAAGGCCAGCAAGTCAATGTGCAGACCTATAAGGTGGACCGAAGCAATCCCTGTAACGATTGCTTGTACGACCAGGTCCTGATTTTGGACGGCATTAAGCCCAATTTGCGCAGAGAATTCATTCCCTACGTCTTTGGAGCTGTGACTCCAGGTCAAGTCCCACCAGCGCAGCTCAAGGCAGGCGGGTCTGCCTTTGTGGCCTTGAGTCCAGCTACGTCTGTAGAGGCAGCCATTCTGCCCGATTTTTCCCAAGTTGAATCGGATGTTGCGCAAGTCAGCGTTAATTCTGCCTTTGCCCTCTTTTACCCGGAACGTCGGCCTTTCTTCATTGAAGGCAGTGACCTCCTAGAAACCCGGTTGAAGTATGCGTACACCCGAACCATCAGCCAACCCTGGGCCCTGAGCAAAATCAACTACCAATCCAAAGACCTGCGCGTCTATGTCTTAAACGGCTTTGACCAGAATTCCCCCTACCTCGTACCCGGTGAGAACTACTCCAGCTATGGAGCCTCGGGCAGCAATTGGTCGTCGATTTTTCGGGCGGAGCACCCCATGAAGAACGCCTCCTCGTACGGAGTGCTGACCACCCACCGAATCTTCCAAGACGGCGGGTTTGGGCACACCCTTGCCGCAGACTTGGATTATGCCTTAACCCAAAATTGGCGAGTCAAAGGTGAAGTCGCCCGCACAGAAACCCTAGAACCTGAGGCAGACTGGATTAGCAACGGCGAATCTTTTGGCACTCACAGCGCAGCCCTTGATGGTGAACGCTTTAATGGCTATTCCGGATACGCCTCTTTGCGTCGGAACAGTACCAATTGGAACACCCGTATCGATTACATGGTGCTTTCGCCCACCTTCCAAGCACAGATGGGCTTTGAGCCAAGAAACAACTTCCGCCGATATGAAATGGGCAACAGCCTCAAGTTCTTCCCCAACAAGAAAGTGGTCAAACAGTACGGCATTTATGCAGAAGCCACCTTGTTTGAGAATTTTGAAAATGTGGTCAAGGAAAAATCCGTGCTCTCTTTCGCTTGGGTCCAGCTTGCCGGTAATCTAACGGCCCGAATGTTTGGCAAATACCGCTTCGAAGAGAACTATTTGGGGGGCTACTATGACGACCTATACAACGTTAACCTTGGACTTAACTGGTCACCTACCTACAGCTTTAGCATGGAAGCCAATCACTTGCGTGGCCGAACCCTCGCCTACAACGAATCCACTGTGCGTTTAGGTTGGGCCCGCGAAACCAGCGCAACGGTTACCCTTCAATCGGCAGGTCGTTTCACTTGGCGCCAAAGCCTCAATAAAGTAGCACTATGCGAAATCTATGACCCTTCCCTGCCCATCTACGACGGCTACCTCTACCAATCCGTGCTGACAGCGAGCGCCACGACCGAACTTGGGATGCGCCTTGTCTTACAAGTGGACAATTTTAGCCAGCAAATTCTCTTCCAACCCTTGATACAGTACCGTCCCAGTGCATTTGGCCTTTTCTATGTTGGAGGCCTCTACAACGCCCAGGGCTGGCAAGGCTACATTAAGTGGCAGCAGCAAATCGGATAATGGTCCGTTTGCATACATTGGCGGTATGATCAGAACCGCCATCCTATTGGTTTTCACGCTGTTTGCAGCATGTACCTACACCTATTTACAAGCTCCCGCCTTGTCAGATTCCCAGTGGACACTCCTGACCCACATGGTGTACCTATGGGCCGGTTTTACGGCCTACACCATCATCGCCGGGGAACTCACGGGGAATTGCAGTCAAGTGGACCGACTATGGAGCGTGGTTCCCATTGTTTACACGGGCTATGCTGCCTGGTTTACGGGGTGGGATCCACGGGCCAGCTTAATGGCTGGATTGACCGCGATTTGGGGCATACGACTCACCTACAACTTTGCCCGACGCGGGGGCTACCACTGGCTGCCTTGGAAGGGCGAAGAAGACTACCGATGGGAGGTGCTCCGCCAACAAGCCCCGCTCAACAAACCGTTGGTCTGGAAAGCGTTTAATGTCTTTTTCATTTGCCTCTATCAGATGGCCCTTATTTTGTTATTTACCCTGCCCATCGCCTATGCTTGGCGAGAAGATGCCCACCCTTTGGGTTGGGGGGACGCTGTATTGGCCCTTCTTTTCATCGCATTAGTGATTTGGGAATTTATCGCCGATCAGCAACAATGGGACTACCAAACAGAGAAGCACCGACGCAAAGCGGCTGACGAGGATCTAGGTCCATTCTATGGCAAAGGATTTACACACACCGGCTTGTGGTCGCTATCGCGGCACCCGAATTACTTTGCCGAACAGAGCATTTGGGTGGTCTTCTATGGGTTCAGTGTCCTGGCCACCGGTGAATGGCTCAACGCCTCTCTAATGGGTGCCATCCTGCTCATTTTCCTATTCCAAGGGTCTGCGGAGTTCAGTGAGGGACTTTCGGCACAGAAGTATCCCGAATATGCGGACTATCAACGCAAGACCCCTAGATTTTTACCCTTTGGAGTATATAAAAAGTAATTTTTC
The DNA here is from genome assembly GCA_003444795.1 of Cryomorphaceae bacterium. Classification (GTDB taxonomy): domain Bacteria; phylum Bacteroidota; class Bacteroidia; order Flavobacteriales; family Schleiferiaceae; genus TMED14. The sequence continues at coordinate 404 of DLWR01000055.1, read as the reverse complement.
CTCCAACACCCCCTCATTTAGTACCCTATTTGGGTAAATTTTTGCATTTTTTTCAACAGAACCCCCTTTTAGTCGCATAATTTTCACATTTTCGTGGAAAATATTGCGTTATGGCACTTAAACACCGCGTTCCGTTTTTCCTCATTCTCGTGCTGGCCGGCTTGGCCCTCTTCCTTCCCGGACACGAAGTAGCTCATTCGGATTCCTTCACCTATGATACTGGCGACACCGCCTGGATGCTCATGTCTACAGCGCTGGTGCTCATTATGACCCCCGGCCTGGCTTTCTTCTACGGCGGCATGGTCCGAAAGAAGAACGTGATTTCCACCATGCTCCAAAGCTTTGTCAGCATGGCCGTTATAACCGTCCTCTGGGGGGTGGTCGGGTTTTCGCTGGCATTTCGC
>DLWR01000163.1 GCA_003444795.1 Cryomorphaceae bacterium | reverse complement strand
CCATGAGCGCCACTGGTACCCATAGACCGGGCCGAGCTCTCCCCACTGTGCAGCAAAGGCCTTATCCGTGGCCACACGCTCGGCAAAAGCGCGGATGTCCTCGCCTTGAAAATCAGTGGAGGTCTTGTACTTGGCGTAGGGCCAATCGTCCCAAATGCGTACCCCATTCTGGCAGAGGTAGCGGATGTTTGTCTCGCCCCTGATGAACCAAATGAGTTCGTGCAGAATGCTTTTCAGGTGCAGCTTCTTGGTCGTCATCAAGGGGAAGCCCTCTTGAAGGTTGAAGCGCATTTGGTGGCCAAAGACCGATACCGTTCCCGTCCCCGTACGATCTTCTTTTTTCACTCCCTCTGCGAGGACGCGTTTAATGAGTTCGTGGTAGACTTTCATGGAGAGCGAAGAAACGTTAGTACAACAGCCCGACTAAGATAGCCGTAAACAAGGAGGCAGCCGTGCCCGCCAAGAGCGCGCGAAGTCCCATGGTGCTGAGGTCTTTTCGTCGGTTGGGGGCCAGAGCGCCGATTCCACCGATTTGGATACCAATAGAGGCGAAGTTGGCAAAGCCACATAGGATGTAGGTGGCTAGGATTTGTGCCTTCTCCGAAGCGAGTTGGCCATTTTCCATCAATCCGCCCATGCTTACGTAGGCGTAGAATTCATTAAGTACCGTCTTTTCGCCAAGGAGTTGGCCGACGGCTGCGGCATCCCCCCAGGGCACGCCCATTAACCAGGTGAGTGGGGCCAGGGTTAAACCAAAGATGGCTTGGAGGTTGAACTCCGTGTAGCGGCCGCTGGTCACATCCGCCAACCAGGCGTTGAGGCCAGTCCATTCCCCAATGGCGCCACCCAGAAGGGCATTAGCCAAGGCGATAAAAGCGGTGAAAACAAGGAGCATGACCCCCACATTGACAGCCATCTTGAGACCGTCACCTGTACCATGTGCAATGGCTTCCAACCAGTTGCCTTGCTTTTCAATTTCTACCTCGGCGGTGTCTATAAATTTCTCTGTTTCGGGGATGAGCATCTTCGCGGCGATGATGGCAGCAGGTGCGGACATCACGGAAGCAGCCAGCAGGTGGCGGGCGAAGAAAACTTGACGAACTTCATCAGGTCCGCCCAAGTAATTGATGTAGGCGGCGAGAACGGCCCCTGCAATAGTCGACATGCCGCCTGACATGAGGCAGAGAAGTTCCGAACGGGTCATGCCTTGGATGTAGGGCTTGACCAGCAAGGGGGCTTCGGTTTGGCCGACAAAAACGTTGGCGGCTGCCGAAAGGGATTCGGCTCCTGAAAGTTTTAATGTGCGCTTCATGAACCAAGCAAAGACCCAAACGACGCGCTGCAAGATGCCAAAGTGGAAGAGCAAGCTAGTAATGGCACTGAAGAAGACAATGGTGGGTAGCACTTGGAAAGCGAAGATGTAGCCAAAGCTGTCGACGCGTCCGACCAAGTCGCCAAACAGGAAGAGACTGCCTTCACGCGCAAAGCCAAGCAAAGCCACAAAGCCCTTCCCGATGGAATCAAATACGTGAGACACGGCATCCACCTCTAGGATGAGGTAGGCGAGGCCAAATTGGATGAGCAAGCCTTTACCCACCAAGGACCAGGAAATCGCTCGGCGGTTGGTGCTGGCTAAGAAGAGGATGCCGAGCAATAAAACCAAGCTGGCGAGGGCGCGTAGGATTTCCATGTTAACGTTTGTTCAGTTCGTCGCGGATGCGAGCAGCAAGTTCGTAATCTTCTTGTTCCAAAGCACGATCGAGCCATTCATTTAACGTGTCGGTCGATGCTTTACTCAGCGCAAGGGCCGTTTCGGGGGTTTCCAAGGGATCGCCGTCAGGAAGTTCGTCTTCGTTCAGTTCGGGTTGAACGGAGGCGACTTTGGCTTCGCTTTCCGCCAAACTGGCTTTCTCCATGACGCTTTGACTGGCGTAGATAGGGCAATCCGCACGCAAGGCAAGGGCGATGGCATCCGAGGGTCGAGCATCCGTGGTGCGTGCTTCGCCGTCCCGCTCAAAAACCAACTGCGCAAAGAAAACGCCGTCTTGTAGGTCTTGAATGACCACCTCTTTTAGGTCAATCTGATGGGCCTCCATGACCGTGGCAAACAAATCATGGGTCATTGGGCGGGGTGGCCGGGTCATCTTGTCCAGCGCGATGGCGATGCTCTGGGCTTCAAAGGCGCCAATGACGATGGGGAGCTTGCGCTTGTCTGTTTCAGACTCTAACAATAAGGCATACGCCCCCGTAGGACGCTCACTGTAAGTGAGGCCCTTCACGTGAAGGCGGACGCGATCCCCCATTTAGTTGAGGTGCGCTTTGAGGGCGGCAGTCAAACGCGGAATGACGTCAAAAGCGTCTCCCACGACGCCGTAATCCGCAGCCTTAAAGAAGGGGGCTTCCGGATCGTTGTTGATGACCACAATGGTTTTTGAACCGCTTACGCCTGCCAAATGCTGGATAGCACCTGAAATGCCAATGGCGATGTAGAGCTGGGGATTGATTTGAATACCGGTCTGACCTACGTGCTCAGAGTGAGGGCGCCAGCCGATGTCTGAAACAGGCTTGGAGCAGGCTGTACCCGCATTCAAAACGGCCGCTAACTCTTCCACCATACCCCAGTGGTCGGGGCCCTTCATGCCTCGGCCGGCCGAAACTACGCGCTCCGCCTCGGGCAAAGGAATTTTTCCGCTGGCCACGTGTGCAGCGCCTGGCGTGGTCTTCCCGACAAATGCAACATTGCGGTCTTCGGCCGCCGCTTGGTCGGAACCTGCAGGGCCCGTACCCAAGGCATTGGGGACGAGGACTAAAACGGTGCAGGCCGTCTGACTGCTACATTGTTCGATACCCTTGGACGAGAAGGCGCTTCGTTGCACCGTCAAGGGGCTGAAACTGCTAGGCAATGCCGTCACGTTGCTGATGCAGCCGGCTTGAGCCATGGCCGCGAGCAGGCCGGCCATGGACTTGCCGTTCGCCGTGCCGTTGAGGACGATTTGAGTAGCCCCCAGTTCAGCAGCAAGCGCGCTCAGAGCGGTGGCATAGGCATGCGGCTCAAAGCGGTCGCTGCCTTTGAGGTGAATCACCTTAGCGGCGCCGTAGGCACCCAAGGTTTCTACGAGGGGCTCACATGAACCGACCACGACGGCAATCGCTTGACTGCCTTGGGCCTTGGCACATTCGGCACCGTAGCGCACGGCTTCAAAAGTGGATTTTTTAAACTGACCGTTCCAGGTTTCGGCAAAAATGAGGACCATGCTTAAATGACTTTAGCTTCTTCGTGCAGGCGGCGGACCAGCTCGTCGAGGTTAGACGCATCTATGAGTTGAACAGCTGCTTTTGGAGCAGGCTTGGCAAAGGAAAGGGCCGAAGTTGTGGCAGCTGCACCGGCCAAAGCGGTTACCGCCAAGGGCTTGGTGCGCGCAGTCATGATGCCACGCATGTTGGGAATGCGGAGCTCGCTTTCTTCGACGAGGCCTTTCTTTCCGCCAATTACCATGGGCAAAGTCGCGGTGAGTTCTTCTTTTCCCCCATCCATTTCGCGCAGGAGGGTGGCGTTGGAACCGGAAATCTCTAAACCAATGCAGGCATTTACAAAAGGTACGTCCAACTTGGCTGCCAGGGCACCAGGAACTATACCGCCGTTGTAATCGATGGATTCTTGGCCGCAAATAATGAGGTCATAGCCTTGGCCGTCTGCATAGGTAGCCAATTCAGAGGCCACTTGGAGGGCGTCGGTGGGAACTCCATCCAAACGCACCGCATCGTCTGCGCCAATCGCCAGTGCCTTGCGCAGCGTAGCTTCGACGCTAGCGTCGCCATAGGTAACTACAGTGACCGTTCCCCCCTGGGATTCTTTGAGTTGGAGGGCCTTTGTGAGGCCAAATTCATCGTAGGGATTGATGACAAATTGCACTCCAGCCGGGTCCAGTGCTGCCCCATTCGCCGTGAATTGAATCTTGGCGGTGGTGTCAGGAACGTGGCTGATACAAACCAATATCTTCATGTTGAGCCTTTTTACTTCGTCATTCGGGCGACAAAGTGCCACAAAAATAGGGCTGAAGTCCTTATTTTTGCCGACCCTAATAGTTACAAAGCGATGCGTCAGATTCAATTCCGTGAAGCCGTGGCCGAAGCCATGAGCGAAGAAATGCGCCACGACCAGAACGTTATCCTCATGGGTGAGGAAGTGGCAGAATACAATGGTGCCTACAAAGCGTCTAAGGGCATGCTCGATGAGTTTGGCCCCAAGCGCGTCCTCGATACCCCCATTGCGGAGCTGGGTTTTGCCGGCATTGCGGTGGGTGCGGCCATGAATGGTTTGCGCCCCATCGTGGAGTTCATGACCTTCAACTTTTCTATGGTGGCCATCGACCAAATCATCAACAACGCGGCCAAAATGCGTCAGATGAGCGGTGGCCAATTCAATATCCCCATTGTCTTCCGCGGTCCTACGGCTTCTGCGGGCCAATTGGCGGCTACCCACAGCCAAGCGTTTGAAAGCTGGTACGCCAACTGCCCCGGTCTGAAAGTAGTGGTTCCCTCCAATCCCTATGATATGAAGGGCTTGTTGAAGGCGGCCATTCGCGACGAGGATCCTGTCATCGTTATGGAATCCGAGCAGATGTATGGCGATAAGGGCGAAGTGCCGGAAGAAGAGTACACGATTCCTTTGGGCGTGGCGGACATCAAGCGCGCAGGAACAGACGTAACCGTAGTTTCCTTTGGCAAAATCATCAAAGTGGCGCTGCAAGCTGCAGAAGAATTGGCGGAAGAGGGCATTTCCTTGGAGGTGATTGACCTGCGCACTGTTCGTCCGATTGATTACGATACCGTGATTGAATCCGTGAAGAAAACGAATCGCCTCGTTTGTTTGGAAGAAGCTTGGCCTTTGGGCAGCATCTCGACAGAGATTACCTACATGGTTCAAAAGCGTGCCTTCGATTATTTGGATGCGCCCGTAATTCGTTTGACTACGGCAGATACTCCTGCGGCTTATGCGCCTACGTTGTTGGAGGCCTTCCTCCCCAATAAAGAGCAATTGATCCAGGCGGTTAAGCAAGTGTTGTACCGCGATTAAGTATTCATTTCGTCAACTAACTCCTTTGGGTTATTTTTGCCCCCCTTTGACGTAAATCACCGAACACACATCTATCTATAGTCTTATGAATCAAATCGATTGGATTATCCCTGGACTTGGCCTCATAGGTCTTGCCGTAATGATCGTTAAAGCCATTTGGGTGAGCAAGCAAGATGCAGGCGACGCCAACATGGTGGAATTAGCTGGCCACATCTCCAAGGGCGCTTTGGCCTTCTTGCGTGCCGAATGGAAAGTATTGGGCATCTTCGTTGTTTTGGCCGCTGCCTTGTTGGGCTGGTCAGCCGAATTGCCTCAAGTAGCAGCGCACACCGACTGGGTGATTGCCGTGGCCTTTGTCATTGGCGCCTTCTTCAGCGCTTTTGCGGGCTGGATTGGCATGAACATTGCCACCAAGGCCAACGTTCGCACCACGCAAGCGGCACGCACCTCCTTGGCGCAAGCCTTGAAAGTTTCCTTCACAGGTGGTACCGTTATGGGCTTGGGTGTAGCAGGTTTGGCCGTTTTGGGTCTTGGAACCTTGTACATCGTTTTCATCGGCAAATACCCCGTTTCTCAAGCGCTGGAAGTTCTTGCAGGCTTCTCATTGGGCGCTGAGTCTATTGCCCTCTTCGCACGCGTTGGCGGCGGTATCTACACCAAAGCAGCCGACGTCGGTGCTGACTTGGTTGGTAAGGTAGAAGCAGGTATCCCTGAAGACGACCCCCGCAATCCTGCGACTATTGCTGATAACGTAGGCGATAACGTAGGTGACGTTGCTGGTATGGGTGCGGATTTGTTCGGTTCCTATGTGGCAACCATGTTAGCCACGATGGTTCTGGGTGCCGAAATGGACATCGTGAAAAACGGGGACTTGTCACCCATTTTGCTACCTATGGTCATTGCTGGATTGGGCATCGTATTCTCCATTATCGGTACCTTCTTTGTGCGCATCAAGGGAGAGGACAGCTCGGTTATGAATGCTTTGAACCTGGGCAACTGGGGCTCTATGGTAATGACCGCCATTGCCTCCTACTTTGTGATTGAAGCCATGTTGCCCGAAACCCTCGAGTTTGCTCGTGCAGGGTCTGTATTGGCTATTGAGCGCATCAACATCTTCTGGGCCATCATCTTGGGCTTGGTCGTGGGCACTTTGATGAGCATTGTGACCGAATACTACACCTCTATGGGCCGCCGACCCGTAGATAGCATCGTACAGAAGTCTGGCACAGGCCATGGCACCAACGTCATTGGCGGTCTGGCTGTAGGCATGGAATCTACCGTGCTCCCCATGTTGATTTTGGCTGGCGGCATCTATGGTTCTTTCTTGCTGGCCGGTCTTTATGGAGTGGCTATTGCCGCTGCCGGTATGATGGCCACTACAGCGATGCAGTTGGCGATTGACGCCTTCGGCCCAATTGCGGACAACGCAGGCGGTATCGCGGAAATGAGCGGCCTTCCCAGTGAAGTGCGTGAGCGCACGGACAACTTGGATGCAGTGGGCAACACCACGGCAGCTACCGGTAAAGGTTTCGCTATAGCCTCTGCCGCTTTGACGGCTCTTGCCCTCTTTGCTGCGTACGTAGGCTTGGCTGGCATCACGGGCATTGACATTTACAAGGCGGACGTTTTGGCCATGCTCTTCGTGGGCGCCATGATCCCCTTCTTCTTTAGTTCTTTGGCCATCTCTGCCGTAGGTAAGGCCGCCATGGAAATGGTCGTTGAGGTTCGCCGCCAGTTCCGCGAGATTCCCGGAATCATGGAAGGTACGGGCAAGCCCGAATACGAAAAGTGTGTAGAGATCTCTACGCAGGCATCGATCCGTCAAATGATTGCTCCAGGTGCATTGGCCTTGTTGGCTCCCGTGTTGGTGGGCTTCACCATGGGCCCTGAGGCCTTGGGTGGTTTGCTCGCAGGTATCACCGTGAGCGGCGTATTGATGGGCATGTTCCAAAACAACGCCGGTGGCGCATGGGACAACGCCAAGAAGTCTTTTGAAAAAGGCGTAACCATCGACGGCCAGCCCTTCAAGAAAGGTAGCGAGCCCCACAAGGCCGCCGTTACCGGTGATACGGTGGGTGATCCCTTCAAGGATACCTCGGGTCCTTCCATGAACATCTTGATCAAATTGACCTCCATTGTGGCCTTGATTATTGCTCCCTTCATCTCAGTAGGTGGCGATGTTCACGGCGAGGAGGCCGGTCATGCGACCGAAATGGTGGAGCACCATTGTTCCGCAGAATGCATGGCTTCTGGCAACTGCCCCATGCATGCCCAGTCTGAAGAGGCTGCGCACACCTGCAGCGAGGCATGCCACAGCAACCCAGCGTCTTGCCCCATGCATGCCACCGATGAAGCGGAAGCAGCAGAAGGTGAAGGCATGGAAACAGCTGCAGCACACTCTTGTAGCCCTGGCTGTAAGAAAGACGTAGCTTCATGTAAGCACCACAGCTAATCCAAACGATAAAAGCAAAAACCCGCGGTGAGAGCCGCGGGTTTTTTTGTGCTATAGGAATGGGAAAGTGGCCGGATTCCCTTGCCAGAGCCTCGAAGGGGCAGGGCGGCCTCTCCGCCCATGGGATTAGAACAAGCCGTTCAATTCCGCGTCGATGCGCGAGATGATGCTGCCCAGGTCTTCGGGGTTTTCAGGGAAGCGGTTGTTGTCCACATCAATGATGAGGAGCTTGCCCTTGTCATAGCCCTTAATCCACTCTTGGTAGCGTTCATTGAGACGCTGCAAGTAGTCCAAGCGGATAGAATTTTCATAGGGACGACCGCGTTTCTGGATCTGCTCTACCAATGTGGGTACGGAAGCATTCAGATAGATGAGCAAATCGGGGGGGCTGATGAATTCCTCCATCAAGTCAAACAACCGCATGTAGGCATCAAAATCGCGTGAGCTCATCAAGCCCATATCGTGCAAGTTGGGAGCGAAGATGGTGGAGTCTTCGTATATGGTGCGATCTTGGATGACGGCCTTGCCGGACTTCCGAATTTGGTGAATCTGTTGGAAACGGCTATGCAAGAAGAAGATTTGCAGGTTGAAGGACCAGCGCATCATGTCGGCGTAAAAGTCATCCAAATAGGGATTGTGATCTACTTCTTCAAAGTGGGCTTCCCAGCCATAATGCTTGGAAAGGAGGGTCGTGAGGGTGGTTTTCCCTGAGCCGATGTTGCCGGCAATGGCGATATGCATATCCTTCAAATTTAC
>DLWR01000042.1 GCA_003444795.1 Cryomorphaceae bacterium | reverse complement strand
CTCGTCAAAGCGCTTCAGCTCTGCCTGAATCGGGGCTCGAAAACTCATTTTATTCCGCGTTGACTGCAAATTTGATCGTAAGCCTCTTGAATCTTTCTAAAGGTAGCCTCTGCTTCTTTGACTGCCGCCTCGCCAAGTCCATGTAGCGCATCTGGGTGGTATTTCTTGACCAAGCTTCGGTAGGTTTTTTTAATCTCCGCATCGGTGGATGAGGAGGACAAGCCGAGTACGTCATACGGGATTGGGGCTGCCGGCCGGTGAACCGCCTCCAAGCGCCGAAAATCGTCCGGATGTATGCCCAAATAACCCGCAATTCGGGCAATTTGTTGACGCTCATCGCTGGTCATAGCGCCATCTGCATGGGCTAGTCCAAAAAGGAAGGCGACCAACTGAATGCGGCCTTGGATGGACATATGACGCCTTACCTGCTGACACACTTGGGTGATGGCCGGCTTTTCCTTTACGACCTCTTTGAACGCACGGAAAGTTTGATTGGCTTTCTCCTCGCCAAACCATTTCTTGAAATGCTCCCGTACAAAGGTCAGTTCGCGCTCATCGACACGACCATCCGCCTTGATAACGATGGAGGCCAAGATGAGCAAGCTGGCATGAAAATCCTGTTCGGGACGAAGCTTCGTTGGTTCCGAGGAGTCCGAAAAATAGTCTGAAAGGGAATTTCCTAATGCAGCACCCAAAATGGCACCAATAGGACCGCCACCCAGGGCCCACCCAATTCCACCACCTAAGATTGTCGCCCAGCGTTTCATGCGGAGCGAAGGTACGGCGGGCTTAACTGGTTAACCAGATGGCGAATCCAACTATGGCCGCGATAAAAACCACCACCATAATCGTCGTAGAGAGGGAGGCTTTGTCGCGCTCTGCTTCCTCTCTGCGCCGAGCGGCAAGGCGCTCGCGGCGGCTCAAGGGGTCTTCCGGACTATTTCGATCACGGGATGCCATGGAAATTGATTGTTAGGATAGTGTTGAAGGTACTATTATTCTCCTAAAAAACAAATAGTTGACTGTAAACTTTAGGAGGTCTAAAAAAGTTAGGCTCAAAAAAAAAAACTCCGCCTTGAAAGCGGAGTTTTAATGGAAAATTTGAAGCAATTTAAGACCCACATGCTTCACAGGCATCTGGATTGTCCAACGAACAAGCCAATGCTTCTTCAGCAGTGTAGACCTTGCTTGGCTCCACAGAAACTGCGGCAGCTGAAGTAGCCGCAGGCATCCCTTCAAAAGCCTCTTCTTGGCCTGGCAAGGCATCCGCTTTCTTCTTCACCGTAAACTTGATGGCCGCAGAAGCCGCTTTGGTGCGCAGGTAGTACATACCCGTCTTCAAACCTTTCTTCCAAGCATAGAAGTGCATGGAGGTCAATTTGCCCATGTTGGGTGACTCCACAAAGAGGTTGAGTGACTGGCTCTGATCGATAAACATGCCTCGATCGGCTGCCATGTCAATGATGTCACGCATGGACATCTCCCAGACGGTCTTGTAGAGTTCTTTGATATTGTCGGGGATGCCCTCGATGCTTTGGATAGAGCCGTTATTTGCCATGATGGCATTCTTGACGTCTTCATTCCAGAGGCCCAATTTCACCAAGTCCACGAGCAAGTGCTTGTTGACGACAATGAATTCGCCGGAGAGTACGCGGCGCGTGTATAGGTTGCTTGTGTATGGCTCAAAGCACTCGTTGTTCCCCAGGATTTGAGAGGTTGAAGCCGTAGGCATCGGCGCCAACAGCAAGGAATTGCGCACGCCATGTTTCTTCACTTTTTTGCGAAGAGCTTCCCAATCCCAACGTCCGCTCAAGTCGCTATCCTTTTTACCCCAAAGGTTGTGTTGGAATTCCCCTTTTGAAATCGGAGAACCTTCATAGGACTCATAGGGGCCATGCTCAGCCGCCAGATCGCAAGAAGCCGTAACCGCAGCAAAGTAGATGGTCTCGAAGATGTCTTGGTTCAACTGACGTGCCTCTGGGCTCGTAAAGGGCAGTCGAAGCTTAATGAAGGTATCCGCCAAACCTTGAACCCCTAGGCCGATAGGGCGGTGGCGCATGTTGGAATTGCGTGCCTCAGGTACAGGGTAATAGTTGACGTCAATGACACAGTTCAAATTCTTGGTCACTTTGTAGGTGACATCGTAGAGCATCTGGTGATCAAACGCGCCATCCTCTGCGTATTTCGGCAAAGCGATGGAGGCCAGGTTACAAACCGCTACCTCGTCTGGAGCAGTGTACTCGATGATTTCCGTACAGAGGTTCGAAGAGCGAATGACACCCAAGTTCTTTTGGTTGGACTTGGCGTTACAAGCATCCTTGTAGAGCATGTATGGCGTTCCCGTTTCGATTTGGGCTTCCATGATCTTGGTCCAAAGTTCGCGAGCTGCGATGGTCTTTCGGCCTTTCCCCTCAGACTCATACTTGATGTAGAGTGCCTCAAATTCAGCACCATAGGTATCGTACAAGCCTGGACATTCGTTGGGACACATCAAGGTCCAATTCGCGTCTTCCTCCACGCGTTGCATGAAAAGGTCTGGAATCCACAAGGCGTAGAAAAGGTCACGAGCGCGCTGCTCTTCTTTACCCGTGTTTTTACGCAAATCCAAGAAGTCAAAAACGTCCGCGTGCCAGGGCTCCAAGTACATGGCAAAAGAGCCCTTGCGCTTACCGCCACCCTGGTCTACGTAGCGAGCGGTGTCATTGAACACGCGCAACAAGGGAATCAAGCCATTGGACGTGCCATTGGTGCCTCGAATGTAGGATCCGGTCGCACGGATGTTGTGGATGCTCAGTCCAATGCCGCCGGCGCTTTGGCTAATCTTAGCGCATTGCTTCAAGGTGTCGTAGATACCATCGATGCTGTCGTCCTGCATTTGAAGCAAGAAGCAGCTGGACATTTGTGGCTTGGGTGTGCCTGCGTTGAAAAGGGTGGGGGTGGCATGCGTGTACAAGCCCTTGGACATGCCGTCGTACGTTTCAACCGCTGCCTGAATGTCTTCCTTGTGAATGCCAATGGCCACACGGAGCAGCATCTGCTGAGGGCGCTCGGCGATTTCACCATTAGTGCGCAATAGGTAGGAGCGCTCCAAGGTCTTGAAGCCAAAGTAATCGTAATTGAAATCGCGGTCGTAAATGGGGGTTGAATCGAGCAACTCACTGTTAGCCTCGATGATTTCCATGACGTCATCCGCGATTAAGGGAGCAGAAAGCCCCGTTTTTGGGCTCACATACGTGTGCAATTCGCGCATCGTCTCCGTGAACGACTTGTTGGTGTTCTTGTGGAGGTTGGATACCGCAATACGCGCAGCCAAAAGGGCAAAGTC
>DLWR01000085.1 GCA_003444795.1 Cryomorphaceae bacterium | reverse complement strand
AAGAGGGATTCCCGTTGGCTTTGAGTCAGATTTGGTCGGGTGAGTTTTCGAGTAGCGGAGTACTCAAATCCGTACTGGACAAACAGAGAGAAATTCCCCACCAAAAAGCTGAAAAAATTAACGGCCCCAAAGGCTTCAGGGCTTAAAAAGTGCGCCAAAAAAGGCAGCAGTAGTATAGGGAATGCCAAGTTTAGGAATTGCAAAATTCCATTGGCTAGGACATTGGAGGAAAAGGTTTGGGCCATCCGTTGATTTGGTGATGGGAAGGTACAATTTCCCGAAGGAAAGGTAGTCGTCGCCTCACATGAGGTTTGCCCTTGCCTCGCGGCACCTCTGTAGCATGGCTGTACCGATTATGACCGCTCTACCACACGCACAGATTCAAAGCCCATTGCATACCACACAAAGGGTGTTTTTCTGCGCGTGAGCCAAACCCAGGGCATCATAAGCCAACCTAACAAGAATACAAGGGAATGACCACGGTTTTGGTTGGTCTGCGTTGCGACTCGGTACCCTAGTGGTAGCTGTTCGCTCCAAGTCTCTAGATCAAAAGGGGCCGTATGGGTGGGATCGTCGTAAAAGTTGAGACAGCCACGCTTCAATGCAGGAAAATTAACGCTTTTCATGCAGGGGGTGGAGACATAGAGCTTGCCTCCGGACTTTAACTTGGACAGCAACATTTCCAAAAATCGATTTGGCTCCTCCAAATGTTCAATGACATGCGAAAGCACCATGCCGTCATAGGTAGGCCCTTCTTCTATGTGTCTAAAAAAATCCTCTTTGGGCACGATGCTGTAGGTACGCATGGCACGCTTGCCCGCTTCTGACATCTGATATTCCTCAATGTCTATCCCATCAAATTGCGCCAAAGGTGCTAGCGCTTTAAGTTTGCGCACGCTATCTACCCCACATCCAATGTCTAGTATCTCCGCGGCAGGCTGGTTGAGGGAGCGCACAAACTGGTATTTGGAATAGGGATCCAAATAGGCCTTCCAAGGGGTCAACCACAGCCGAATGGATGCCTTGAATTCAGGATAGACTGCTGTGTTCTTGGATACTGACATTTCAGATTTTCGCTTCTAGCATGAAGATACTGTGGGCAATGGCTATCACCCTCACAAAGTCCCCTCCGCCCTTTTTGCCGCCTTTTTGTCCATTTTCGTTTGCTGCTTTGCAGCTTTTTTCGCCACTCGTTCCTCCTGGTAGCGCTTTTCAAACAGGGTGACATTCAGACCTGCAGTCACTTGCCAGGATTGGAAGTTGCCCGGCAGTAAGAGAGTACCATTTTGGAACCCAGGGGTAGTAAGCCAGAGATTGGTTCCCCAATACAGGGTGGTCCATGGAAGGATCCGGTGTTGAAGCAGGGTGCTCCATTCACTTGATCCGCGGATCCCGTCCCACACGTGATAGCGGTACGACGTAGCCCATTGCACGTTCCGGCCATAAAACCCATGGTACTCCAGCCCTAAAGATTGGTGCTGTCCAGCCAATCGATCCACATGGGTGACGTGTAGTCCCATTTGATGCTGAGGATTCCACTTCCAATACACCGCAGCTTGTGCAACTAGGGGGGGCAGGAAGGCCACTGGCGCAGCGGAAGCAATAGAAAAGCCGTCCACATTTTGACTTTGGAGATTCGCCAAATAGCGGGACCAAGAAAGTGAATCTGATGGGCTAAAACCCCAAGAATACCCACTGTAGGTATAGGAAGAGGACCATTGAAGGGAGCGCGCATGAAGCACCCCCCCTTGCCTACTCCCCGCACCTAAGGGAAGTCCAGTGATGCTTCCCATTATTTTCACGGACTTTGTGGGGTTGTACGTAAAACCTGCGTTCAGTGAAAAACTGTTTTTCTGTGACTTTAGCATGTCCCAATAGGCAGGGACCATACCCATCAAGAGGTAACGCGGAAAATCCATGGCACTATCCAAGCGCGCGCCATCTGCAATCAATCCAAAGGCAGAAAGCTGCATATCGCTATTCCAGGAGAGGCTGTTGGTTTGACTTGCGGGGTCAAACGTGGAGGACAAACTCCACTGATTCACATGCCATTGAAACCCTCCCAATAAACGATTCATTTGGATAGAGGCGCCCAACGTCCATTTCTCATTTAAACGACGCTGATGGCCCAAGGCTATGCGCCCCATGGCACTTAGCCCAAGGTCGCTGTTTTTAAAATCTCCCTCATAAGCTGGATCGATTTGTCCATTGGCATCCTCCATGCCGTAAAGTGCAAATAACATCAAATCCTTATCCAGGTGAAAGCGAGCGTCCACATCCATCCCCGTCTGAATCCACGTATAGGTTTTCTCGTGCTTCCATCCCAATCCGAGCCCCTCTACATCTGTTGCAGAAGAAAGACCCACATTGGGTGCTTCCAGGGTCCTGAATTGCTGACCAACATCTCCCCACAATGCTTTTAGGGGCGCAGTCATATTTCCTTGCGTGGTTATTCCTGGAAAGCTGATGTGAAATCGCAAATCCGTCTCTGCCCCCGGGTTTTGAAGCAGGGTTAAAGGCTGCCCTTTCACCCCATAAAAGTCCAGGTTTTGAGCCTGACTGAATCCAGGAAACAGGCAGCAGAGGCTGAGGAGATACCATGCGTTCGCTTTCATCACAGCAGTTCTTTTTCGACTTGAACGGTCAACCCAGCATGTACTTCCAATGAACAGCTAGTCTCCAATTTCACGGGATCCTGACCTCCCCCTGCTGTTTCGAGCGTCGCCTCTAGCTCTAGCCACTTAGCTTGGCTGATTTGGGCCAAGGCAACATCATCCAGACTAATTACATCGTCGGCCACAGTCGCTTGCACGACAAAACCATTGGCATCTACTACGCCGCTGTGCACCAAGGGTAGCGTCTCCAACCAGAGTAATGTTCCATCCGCATGGAAAAATCGCAGGTTCAATTGGGCATCAATGGGAAATTGACTGATCGAACGAATATTTAGCGAAGCCGATGCCGCCCAGGTGCTATCCGTAAATAAGGCTTGGCCTAGCTGGGACACATCTACGCTATCCGAAAAGCTCAACCCGGAGGCGGTAATCGCCAATGGCAGGGTGAGTCCTAAACCCACCTTCATCCCGGACGTCGAGCTTACATAATTAAAACGGCCATGCTGCACTGTATCCGGGTTCAAGTAGATGCTACCGCCAAATTCAATGTCCCTTTTTGGCCATTTCAGTACATCCTCTATCGTGGAATTCGCCGAGGTATAGGAGATCAAGTCATAGGTGTTTAGACCCAAATTTGCCACGTTCACAGGTACACCTAACGTCCATGTGGACGGGGTGCTTTGCAAGGAAGTGGCGTTCCCATTTCGCTCCGTTGCACTCACGTTCACTTCCACTTCCATTGGAATACCCAAGGAGGTTTGGTACTCAATGGGAATGTCAAGAGAAGGCTCTGAAAATGAAATAGACCCTTGCAATCGACTCAAGACCGGCAATTCCATGGAGAGGCTATCCGCTGGGAGCGCTATGCTGTCCTGTCCAAAAAACCCAAAGGCATAGTCCAATTCCAAATTATCCAACGTGAAGGAAAAGGAAATCGCCTGGCTCGAATCCACCGTAACCGGTTGATTGCTTGATAGCAAGTTGACCGAGTAGGAAAGTGGAATTTGGTTGAACGGTTGACTGGGGTCTTGCGCTAAATCCAACACAAGTCCAGACCACGGAAAGGCACCAAAAATAGTAGTGTTAGGTAGAACCGTCAGATTTTGGCTCCAAGCAGCCCCACCGTTCACCGAAGAACCTGGTACAGCGAGGTCTACCTGCACCGCTTCTGGGAATCCAGAGACGATGGTATACCCCAACTGCCCATTTTGCCAGCCCAACTGGGTGATTTCCACCCCTGGTGGAGCGGAAAATCCCATCCAGAACGCACTATCCACCACTGTTTGTGTTTGGGTGGTGGCCGTGGCCGAACGAACCGTCATACCCGTGGCCAGCGCGGTCAATGCCAATGTGGAGGTCGTGTCAATAGGTACGTACGTGCTGGGTATGCCTGGGGTTCCGGCACCTGGACTTGAAAGGTTTTTCAGGTGAACGCTCAGGGTACCCGGTACCGTTTTACCCGCCAGATTTTCACCATCCGTCGCGGAATCTCCCGGAGCCACATTGAGAAAATCAAAGGAGAGTACCTCATTGCCCTGCGGATCGACCAAAACAACGGTTGCGTTCATAGGCGCAGGAAAACCATTCACCAATTGCATCACCATGGAGCCGCTGGTAAAATCGGCATTTTGCACATTTCCCAAAGTCATAGTAGACACTGCCCCTGGGTTTTGCATCGGGATAGACGGGAAAACCGCATTGCTTCCATGGGCTGCCGCCATCGTCGAACCAAAATTGGATGGATTCGAGATATGACTCGCTAGGAGTCCGAGACTAACCGCCCCCGTGGAGGTAAAATCTGGTAACCCAATTCGGCCGAGTTGTGCATTTAATGTCGACGGGGATTGAGGTGGAATGCTGAACAATTCACCTACCTGAATTTCCGCAATAGAATCCACGTGGTAATTCAGCACATAGTAAGGGTCCCCAGACACTTGCAACGGAGGCGTACTATCCAAAGGCAGGATGTCCTCCATGTCCAAATGCACATGGGCCAGCCATTCCATCTTGGCTTGCTTTGAGAGCTTGGAGAATCCTTTGATCTTTTTTTCCATGGTGTATGCTATCGTTGCAAAGGTAACGCGCGCCGCAGGCCTTTGGTTTAACCGGCCTGGGCGCGCGTTGAAGGGTATGCGCTTTGCGGGGCTATCAGCTCCAGAAGCCGGCGTATAGAGCCGCTAGAATGAGCATCAAGGCAAAAGCGCCAATGTTATAGACGCCTTCCGTTTTAAATGTTTCCTTGGTGACGTTGATACCTTTCTCGTCATCGGCCCCTTTGTGCTGATTCCAGGAAATCAAGGCAATGATTCCCATGGTGAGAAGGGCGGTGTAGAGCATTTGGTCCAAGAAAGGCAAATTCAAGAAGAAGGGAGAATCCGACCAGCCCTTGGGGGCCACCTTGAAGTACATGGCAATGGGGATGGAGGCAAGCGCACCCACGATGGCCCCTTTGTTCGTAGCCTTTTTCCAGAACAGACCTAAGATAAATACGGCCAAAATACCTGGACTGACGACCCCGGTGTATTCCTGAATAAACTGGAAGGCCTGGTCGATACCGCCCAAAAGGGGAGCCATAATACACGCGATCACCAAGGCAACCACGGCAGAAATTCGGCCCATGCTCACGGTTTGACGATCGCTGGCGTCCCGCTTAATGTAGGCCTTGTAGATGTCCATAGTGAAAATGGTAGCAGTCGAATTCAACATCGAAGCCAAAGAGGATACGATGGCTGCAGTCAAAGCGGCAAAGGCTAAGCCCTTCATGCCAGTGGGCAAAAACTGGAGCAACCAAGGGTAAGCTTTATCCGCCTCACCCGCTACGGGCATATTGTTGCTTGCCAAGCTCCCAAGACCCGCCATAATACTGGGATCGTTCACCATGACGTAGGCGGCAATGCCAGGCACGACGACGATAATAGGAAGAATGAGTTTAATTCCAGCGGCAAGCAGGATTCCTTTTTGAGACTCACGCAAGGATTTAGCGGCCAAGGTGCGCTGGATGATGTACTGGTTAAAGCCCCAGTAGTAAATGTTGGCTACCCACATGCCGCCAATGAGGACGCCAATGCCGGGGAGGTTCATGTATTCAGGGTTGGACTCGTCCAAGATCATGGCAAAGCGCTCTGGGGCGGCCGCCATGATCTTGTTCATGCCTGCCATGAACCCTTCACCGCCACTCACCGCGTTCAGCGCCAAATAGGTCGTTACCAACCCGCCAATTGTCAAGAAGAAGACCTGAATAACGTCGGTCCATGAAACGGCCGAAAGTCCTCCATAGAGGGAATAGGCGGCAGCGAAAACGGCTAACCCAATGACGCCATACATCATAGGAATACCCATGATGGTTTCCAGCGCCAAGCTACCCAGGTAGAGTACGGAGGCGAGGTTGACGAAGACATAGAGCGCAATCCAAAAAACGGCGAGAATGGTTTTCAGATTGGTAGAGTAGCGTTTCTCGACAAATTCGGGGATGGTGTAGATGCCCTTTTCGATAAAAATGGGCAGGAAGTACTTACCCACGATAATGAGGGTGAGTGCAGCCATCCATTCGTAAGAGGCAATGGCCAGACCAACACTGAATCCGGAGCCGGACATGCCAATAAACTGCTCCGCAGAAATGTTGGCGGCAATCAGCGAGGTACCTACTGCCCACCAGGGAAGTGACTTACTTGCCAAGAAATAATCTTCAGCATTTTTCTCATGGCCTTTTTTATCCCGGGAGACCCAGAGGCCAACGCCAAGAATGAGTAGGGCATAGCCCATGAAAATGGCGTAATCAAGGAATTCAAATGTGCCGTTCATAGTGTGAGGGTTAAGGGCGAATGCGTTTAAAGGTTGATGTGGGTCAGTTTTTGGGCCATGAAAGGTGCCAAGTTGAAATTAGAGTTCAAAGTGGAATCCACGCTTGGACAGGGCTTCGTAGCGCGCGGCATCAAATTGGTACAATCGCGCTGGTCGGTGGCGCACTGCTTTTTGGGTTTTATCCATTGCCAATAACAAATCCATGGCTAAAATCTTCTTTCGGAAGTTGGCTTTGTCAAATTGGGTGTTGAGTAGGGTCTCGTATAGGTGCTGGAGGTCTGCCAACGTAAATTCTGCGGGGAGGAGCTCAAAACCAATGGGCTTTTGACGCACACGCATCTGGAGACGTTCGAGGGCGGCGTCAAAAATTTCTTTGTGATCAAAGGCCATTTCTCCCAAATCCTGAATTGGGGTCCACTGGGCATCTGTGGCCCAGGAGGAGGGTTTTGGATTGTAGTCCCCGATCTTCAGCAAGGAGAAATAGGCAATAGTGGCGACACGCCCTAGTGGGTGTCGATCCACTCCCGCAAAGGTTTGGAGTTGCTCTAGGTATACATTGGTGAGCCCGGTCAGGTCTTTCAGTACACGCTCTGTGGCGGTTACAGCATCTTCGGTGGGATGGACCAAATCACCTGGTATGGCTTGGTAGCCTTTGAACGGATCCGTTCCGCGCTCAATCAAGAGTACCTTGACGTCTATCCCGTCGTACCCAAAAACGACACAGTCCACCGATATGCCAAAAGCAAAGTATTCTTGAATGTGCGGATGATCCAACGTATCCACTGGATTAGGGTCTGGGTTTAAGGACATGGTCAGTATTCGTGAATAGGGTATACAATACTACTTCTTGCGTGTAAAAATCACAATGAATGTCAAATATACATTATAGTAATTCATACTATAACATTCCTGATTCAAGTTTTAAACTTTTTTAAACAATGAGACCAGGGGCTCAAATGACTAGTATGTTGAAGCCTGGAGTATAAGGACTTAAACACGGTATAAAATTTTTCAAATTTGGATAATGTAAAATGTACACTTATCAAAAATTTGTGTAATATTGACATTCTAACCTTAACACATCAACGCATGAATTACTCTAAACCCTCAGCAAGCAAGTGGCTTTGGTCGCTCGGCTTGTTTGTGCTGGCCAGTGCTGCAGCTTTTGCCCAGTCTGTGTCGGGTAAGGTTACGGATGCAGCTACGGGCGAAGCGCTCCCCGGTGTATCCGTAACTGTTAAAGGAACTGCTGGTGGTGCAGTGACCGATGGAGCAGGGATGTATAAAATCTCTGCTGACAACGGTGCTACCCTAGTGTTCTCTACCATTGGTTATCGCACCAAGGCGGTAGCTGTTGCCGGTTCTTCTCTGAACGTTTCTCTCGCCGAGGATGTCGCACAGTTGGAAGAAGCAGTGGTTATCGGTTATGGTACGGTAAAGAAGAAAGATTTGACAGGATCTTCTGCTTCGGTCAGCTCTGAGGATTTCAACCAGGGTGCTATCGCATCGCCTGTTGCCCTGATCCAGGGTAAGGCTGCTGGTGTCCAGGTGTCTACGACCAACGGTGAGCCCGGTTCAGGGGTTAGCGTTCGCGTTCGCGGTGGTACCTCCATCTCTTCTAGCAACGAACCTCTCTATGTTATCGACGGCATGCCTGTTCAGGTGGGCTCAACGATGGGTGGTGGTGAATACGAATCAGGCGGTTCTACCAAGAGCGCTTTGAACCGTTTGAACCCTGCTGACATTGAGTCTATCACGGTATTGAAGGACGCCTCTGCAACGGCCATCTACGGTGCCCGCGGTGCAAATGGTGTTGTCTTGATCACGACCAAGCAAGGCCGCGCAGGTAAAATGAACGTAGACTACGCCTACCGCTACGGTGTGGCCAACGTCTCTAAAAAATTGGACCTCTTGTCTTCCGACGAGTATAAGGCTGCTGTTAGCCAGTATGGTTTGAGCAACGTTTTAGGTTCTGCAAGCACGGATTGGCAAGACGAAATCTTCCAGCAAGGTTCTACCTCTTCGCATGACATCTCTATCAATGGAGGTACCAACAAGAGTAACTACCGTTTCTCTTTGGGCTACTATGACGAGCAGGGTGTTGTACTTTCTTCTGGTACGCAGCGTGTTACTTCACGCATGAACATGAACCAGAGCACCTTGGATGGTATGTTGAACCTAGGCATGAACATGGCTGTAGCCTTGATCGATGACGACCTCAGCCCATACACTCAAACGGGTGGTTACACGGGCGGTTTGTTCACCAACATGATGAAAATGAACCCTACGGAGCCCGTTTATAATGCAGACGGTAGCTACCGCGAGTTCACCTTCGCTATCCGTAACCCAGTTCAAGCTGCTTTGGAAATTGATGACGTTGCACGCAGCAACAGCATCCAGATCAACGGTTTCGCTGATTTGGACTTGAATCGCTACGTGGCAGGTTTGACCGGACGCATGAACATCGGTTACGAGCGCTACAACACCATTCGTAAGACCTACTTGCCCAGGGCTACGCCTTACGGCCAGGCTGACAATGGTATTGCTGCACAGAAGTTTGGTGAAAACGCTTCTAAAGTGTTGGAGTCTTACTTGAACTACAACAAAGACCTTTTGGGCAATCCTTTGACGTTGATGGCAGGTTACTCTTGGCAGCAACTTGACTTCGAAGGCTTTGGAGCACGCGCTAAGCAATTCGTGACGGACAACTACTCCTACAACAACTTGGACGGTGGCGGTTTGGCCGAATTGGGCGACAAGTACTCTTTCCGTGGCCGTAGCCGCTTGATCTCTTTCTTCGGTCGTGCGAACTATGACATCGCGGGCAAGTACATCTTGACGGCTTCTGTACGTCGTGACGGTTCTTCCAAGTTTGGTGCGGACAACAAGTGGGGTGTATTCCCTTCAGCTGCTTTCGCATGGC
>DLWR01000127.1 GCA_003444795.1 Cryomorphaceae bacterium | reverse complement strand
TATTTCCATGCAAAAAGGGTAATGCCGGAGCGGAGTTTGGGCTCGATGTAGGTGCTCTTCGGAGGAAGGTTTAATCCGCGGTCCGCTCCTTGCTTTACATCGGACCACAGGGGGGCTGGGAGGACAAAGACGACTTCCGTGCCTCTTCGATGACCCTCTAGTTCATCCAAGGGGAGGGTTCCGGGTTCGTACCGAACGCGCTCGTCCGAACGCTCATCTTCCACCTGCCACAAAGGCTGTAGAATGTTTTCGTAGACCCAGCCACTCTCTGGGAACTGAAGACTGTTGGCGGGGATATGCCACCAGCCACGTGCATCCAGTGCATAGAGACCCTGGGTGGGTAAGCTCGTTGGACGTTCAGGAAGAGGCTGGGCCTCCAGGGCCTCGTGCCATGCGACTCCTTCTTTGTTTTTGACAAAGCGGTGAAAGGGGGCAATGCGGAGTTGCGATTCGCAGAGCACGAAGGCCATCACGCCGTCCGTTTCTTCGACGCGCTCCGAGGAAGCCAGTCGATGGTGGCCGTCCGCTACATAAAAGGCGGCAAGTTCCTGAGCGTAGCCTTGAAGTTGTTCGGATTCTGACGCTCTAAGCATCCACAGTTTGTGAATGGCCCCATCCGCGGTGGCAAATTCGGTTTCTGGCCTTTTGGCGGTAACAGAGGTTAAAAGGCTGTCCCAAGCGGCATGCGCACTGCGAGCCAGGAGCACGGGTTCCGCATGAAAGCCTACCGTCTGTAGGTAGCGAGCAAAGAGCTTTTCGCGTTTGGCGATGGTATTTTCATGCTTGACGATTCGGCCTGCTCGGTAGTCTTCCAAGGAAATAAGGCCCAGGATACCCGTGTATAGATGGCCATCCCAGGCTTGTTGGTACACATACAAGTGCTCGGATGCGTCCGGCACCAAATGGCCCTCGCGTATAAAGTTTTCATATCCATCTCGAACAGGCGCAAACCGGGTGTCCTTGGTGCCGCCACGTCGATTGAGTACGTGTAAAAAGGAAAAGGGGTTGGTGGCCAGTTTTTGCGCAAGTTCTTCCTCCGAATAGGTGAGGTAGGAACGAGTGCTAACTAGCGCGGCAAGAGCCCTAGGTGGACGGATAGCGGCAAAGGGTTGTAAGACCGGCATCCGTGTTACGCCAAGGCGATGATTTGTTCGGCAAGTTCAACCCCGATGCGGTCTTGGGCTTCTTCTGTCGCGGCACCAATGTGCGGACTAAGCGAAAGCTTCTCGTGCATCAAGATCTGCATGGCAGGAGTGGGCTCATTAACAAAAACATCCAAGGCCGCCGCGGCTAAATGGCCGTCGTTGAGGCTGTCCAAAAGGGCCACTTCATTCACGACACCCCCGCGGGCGGCATTCACCAAGAAGGCACCTTTTTTCATTTGGGCCAGTTCCGCAGCGCCGAGCACTTCAGTTTTTCCGCCAATGTGAATGGAAACCATGTCGGAATCCTTGAGCAGGGTGGGAAGGTCGACCATGGTTGCAGCCGTTTTCAGGGACTGACCGTCGGCAAAATGCACCTCAAAGCTTGGATCCGTCACATATGGATCATGGGCATAAATAGTCATGCCAAGGCCGTAGCCCATTTTAGCCACCGCACGACCAATGCGGCCAAAGCCGATGATTCCCAGGGTCTTGCCGCGAAGCTCGCTGCCTTTTCCGTAGGCTTTCTTCAGGTCATTGAAGCGCGTCTCGCCTTCGAGGGGCATCATGCGATTCGCGTCGTAGAGGAAGCGAAGCATGCCGCTCAAGTGGGCAAAAACAAGTTCTGCCACGGATTCAGAGCTGGCTGCTGGCGTGTTGAATACATGGCGACCTTGCGACTTGGCATAGTCTACGTCAATATTATCCATGCCGACCCCACCGCGGCCAATCATGCGAAGGCCAGGGCAGGCATCGATCAATTCTTTGCGTGCTGTTGTGGCAGAGCGCACGAGTAAAACGCCTACCTGCTTCTCGTTGATAAAGCTGGCCAGCTGCTCTTGGGCCACTTTGGTGGTTAGAACGCTGTGCCCGTTGGCTTCTAAAACATCGATGCCCGCTTGGGCCATGCCGTCATTGGCGAGAATAATCATGTGGGTGTATTTAGATCGTTTTTTCTAGGTGTTGCATCACGTCGACGAGTACCTGCACACTCTCCAAGGGGAGGGCATTGTACATGGAGGCGCGGTAGCCCCCTACGGAGCGGTGTCCGTTGATTCCCACAATACCAGCTTCCTTCCAGAGCGTGTTGAATTGTTCGCTGTGGGCTTCGTCGTGCAGTAAGAAACAGGCGTTCATGTCCGAACGGTCTTCGGTCGCTGCCGTACCGTAGAAGAGGGAGTTGCGGTCAATTTCTGCATAGAGAAGTGCGGCTTTTTCGGCGTTGTGCTTCTCCATAGCCGCTAAGCCTCCTTGCGCCTTCATCCAGCGAAGCGTCAAGAGTGAGGTATACACGCTGAAAACGGGGGGCGTGTTAAACATGGACTCGCCATCAATGTGGGTGACGTAGTCGAGCATGCTGGGAATCGTTCGGCCGGTACGACCCAAAACGTCCTTTTTCACAGCCACCAACGTAGCTCCGGCTGGGCCTAAATTTTTCTGCGCACCCGCGTAGATGAGATCAAACTGGGTGAAGTCCAATTGATGACTAAAAATGTCCGAAGACATATCGCAAACGAGGGGAACATTCGCTTTGGGGAAGTCCTTCATCTGCGTTCCAAAAATCGTGTTGTTGCTGGTGCAGTGGAAGTAGTCCAAATCATCCCCAACGGTATAACCTTTTGGGATGTAGTTGAAATTTTTATCGGCGGAAGAGCCCAGAATCTCCACGTTGCCGAAGAGTTTAGCCTCCTCAGCGGCCTTCTTGGCCCAGGTGCCGGTCACCGTATAGCCCGCCTTGCCGCCCTCTTTCAGGAGGTTGTAGGGGACCATGGCGAACTGCAGGCTGGCACCACCCTGGAGAAACAACACCTCATAGGACGCATCCAAGCCCATGAGCTCCTTGCTCAGCGCCATGGCTTCATCCATCACGGCCACAAATTTTTTGTCGCGGTGACTGATTTCAATCAAGGAAAGGTCCATGCCGTCGAAGTTCTCGACCGCAGCGGCGGCGCCTTGCAAAACTTCAGGAGCGAGGATGCAGGGACCGGCGGAAAAGTTGTGTTTTTTCATGGGAAAAGTAATCCAGATGGATGCGTCAGATTCAACGGTGTAAAGGTACCAAACGCCTCGGACCCGAGGGGGTTCTCGGTCGGTCTATTTTCACGGGTTTTCAACAGGTTGAACACGCCATTTTCCCTGGTCAAAGACGAGGCGTTCTGTGGCGAGTGTGGGGCCATAGCGGCTAAAATCCCCGGGCTTTGCATTCCTCAGGGGGGCTACTTCATCGACCAGAATGCTCTTGCTATCAGGTGCAAGTCGGATGGAAGCCGAAACCTCCGGGGCAAACGACAGCAGAATGCGCTTTGGAGGCTGTGAAAAACGCAAACCTGCAAATTCCTTCAGGTCAAAGATGCCCGCTCCAAAGTAGATCGGCATTCGATCCCAGCCATCCCGCGTGCTGGCTTGGGGACGCCCTAGGATCCAGGGCTCAATCCACTTGACTTGTGCTTGGGTACGGTGGGGGCGGAACTGTAGTCCCAGGTATCGGGTCGTGC
>DLWR01000205.1:4848-9922 GCA_003444795.1 Cryomorphaceae bacterium | reverse complement strand
TTGTGGAACGGAGCAGCAGGTAGTGCTACGATGCGTGGCGGACCCAAGATGAGGTCTTTGTGGCGCTTCGCCTGATAGTCCGAATTCAAATCCTGCAAAGCGGCATCCAGCGCCAGGCCAAAGGCTTCGAGGGAGCCCGGAGGGTGTTCAAAGGCAATGAGCCATTGGTGTGCACCGCTCTGCCCGCCTTCCATATACCAAGGCGCTGCCGTGTAATCGGCTACATACGCCCCCGTTGACTGACAGGCGGCGTCCATGGCGCGCTCGGCGTTGTCCATCATGAGCTCTTCGCCAAACGCATTGATGTAGAGGCGAGTTCGGCCGGAGATTTCAATGCGGAATGGATTCAGGGATATAAAGCGGACTGTATCGCCTACGATGTAGCGCCATAGACCTCCCACGGTGGTTATGACCATGGCGTAGTCCACATGAAGTTCGACCTGGTCCAAGGTGAGGGCGTGGTTTGAACTCCGACCTTGAAAGTCGGCCAATGGAATGAACTCGTAGAAGATGCCATGGTCCAACATCAGAAGGAGGCCTGGGGCATCGATCCGGTCTTGCACGGCAAAGAAGCCCTCTGAGGCATTGTAGGTTTCTACACGAGAGAATCCTTTTTGCGGGAAGATTTCGTCAAAAGGCTGGCGGTAAGGCGTGTAGCTTACCCCGCCGTGGACGAAGAGTTCCAGGTTGGGCCATAGTTCGCTCAGATGCTGAACGCCTTTGGCTTCCAAAACTCTGCGCATAAGCACAAGCATCCAAGAAGGCACTCCAAACAAGGACGTCACGTTTTGCTTGACGACTTGAGCGACGATGCGCTCAATCTTTTCTTCCCATTCCTCGAGCAAAGCCACTTCGTGCGAAGGGGTGGATCGCCATTCCGCCCAAAAAGGTAAATTTTCAATCATGATGGCGGAGAGGTCGCCGAAGTAAGAAACGCCGTTGAGGTCGTTGATTTTCGTGGAGCCGCCGAGGCGCAGCGACAAGCCATCAAAAAGCATGGAATCTTCGCGCTGAGAGGTGTAGAGCGCAAGGAGGTCGCGGCCGACGGCGAGGTGGTTGTCGTCCAGCGACTCGCGGCTCACCGGAATGAACTTGCTTTTGGCATTGGTGGTGCCACTACTCTTCGCAAACCAGGAAATGGGGCCGTCCCACAGAAGGCCTTGCTCCCCTTTCATGGTGCGCTCAATCCAAGGGGTCAACGATTCATAGTTGACTATGGGCAAGCGCTCTTGGAAGGCTTCGATGGACATGTGGGCATCCATACGGTGGCGCTGACCGTATTCGGTTTGGCTGCCCCGTTGCACCAAAAGTCTGAACTGTTCCTGCTGCACTTGAAGCGGTGCGTCCATCATACGTTGGATGCGCGGCAAGCGGCCTTTGAGACGCCAAACAATCAAATCAGTCAGTGGAGAAAAGGCCATGGTGTAGGGACTACCTTTGATGAGGAAAGGTACATTTTTCATGCAAACGGAAGGGATTCTCTCAAAGATGCTTTTGGCGTTTCAAACGCCCATCCAAGTGTACGCAGAGGCAGGCGCGCATCTTTTGCATCTGAATGGGCAGATTGGCAAGCCTTTGGCTTTGGAGTCGCGTGGGGTCTGGAGTTGCAAGTCCTGCGAGGAAACCTTCACGTCTTTGTTCCGAATGGGCTGCTGCAAAAAGTGCTTTTTTGAGAGTCCAATGGCAGGGGATTCCATATTGAGGCCAGAGCTTTCCACGGCCCATTTAGGCCAAGCGGATCGCGATCTTGCGTACGAAGCCCGCTATCAATTGCAGCCGCATGTGGTTTATTTGGCCGATTCGGGGGGGCTTAAAGTGGGTGTGACGCGCAAGTCGCAGTGGCATACGCGTTGGATGGATCAAGGGGCGTCACGTGTTCGGGTCATTGCCGAAACAAGCAATCGTTATGAAGCCGGGGTCATTGAAGTTGCGCTCAAAGCGCACTACAGCGATAAAACGTCCTGGCGCCATATGTTGGCTGGCGTTCAAAGCGGCGAAAATCTGGCTGATGAGGCACGACGCGCAGCTACTTTTTTTCCGGATGACGTGGCCCATTTCTTTACGCCCGACGGTGAGGAAGTCACGCTTCAGTATCCTGCCGATAAGGTGCCCAAAGTGACCTCCGTGAAATTGGAGGCCTACCAGCGCCTGGAAGGGGTTTTGGCTGGTATCCGAGGACAGTACCTGCTTTTTTCGGATGGGCGGGTCATCAACATTCGAGCCCACGAAGGGGCCCATGTCACCTGGGTATTGGGCGCTTGAGCCCGCTATTTCCCGGGACTATTCCCTGAGTTCGCTCTTCCCGAAGTACTTTTTGAAAGCCCAGACCCCGGCGTACATCAACGGGGTGTCCAAGGCAGCGCAGAGCACTTTAAATAGCCATCCATCCATAATCATGGAGGCAATCGTTCCCAAGGATTCTCGGTCGATAAAGATGATGCCGACCACGAGGACGGTATCGACAAATTGGGAGAGCATGGTGGAAAAGTTGTTTCGGATCCAGAGGTGTTTGCCTTTGGTTACATCTTTCCAAAAGTGAAAGAGGCGCACATCCACCAGCTGCGCGACAAGGTAGGCGGCCATCGAGGCGAGGATGACACGTCGCGAGCTGCCAAAAACTTGGCTGTAGGCCGAATCACTTACCGGAGATCCTTCGATGGCAGGGAGCTGGGCCCCGAGCCAAAGCACCCCCAGCACGAAGAGAAGAATGGCGAAACCGCTCAGGACGACGATGTTCGTTCGGCGCTTTCCGTAGAATTCGGAGAGCAAGTCCGTGACCAAAAAAGTGAGCGGGTAGGGCAGGACTCCCGCGGAAATGACGAAGGTGTGAAAGCCTAAATCAATGGAAATAAACTTGTTGGCGATCAAGTTGCAGACGACCAAGGCCGCGGTGAAGAGGCCAGCCAGCAGCATGTACAGCCACAAGGCATCCTGCTGCTTTTTGGGGGAGAGGTGAAGGTCCATGGGCTTAGAGGTGAAGGTTTAGGGCGCGCATTTGGACCCCCTGTTGGGTTTGTAGGGCTTCCCATTCGTCTTGAATGTGCTCCATCCAGCGCGTTGTGCTTCCCCATACCATGGAGTGCCAAGCGCTTTTGGTTTTTGCCCCCAAGGTGGCCAAAGCTTCCTCTAGAGGATCCATGTCGTCGGGGTAAAATACAATGCGTGCGGGCTCCGTGTAGCCGGCTAATTCATGGGCGCGTTCCAAGGCTCGCAGGAAGCCCCCTTGGCGGTCCACCAAGCCGAGTTGCAAAGCGTCCGAACCAGTATAAACATGGCCACGGGCGAGGCTATCCACCGCCTGACGGTCCATGGACCTTCCTTCCGTGACGATGTCTTTAAACCGGCTGTAGGTTCTGTCCACGTTTTGCTGCATAATAGCCAGCATGGCAGGGCTAGGCGCTTGGTCCAATTGTAAGGCCGAAGCCAATGGATGGGTCCCAACAGGTTGGCTTTTGATGCCCAAGGTGTTGTGCATGAGGTCTTCAGCGCTCAATAGCAAGCCAAACACGCCAATGGAGCCCGTAATCGTTCCGGGACTGGCATAAATTTCTTTGCCCGGGGCAGCGATGTAGTACCCACCAGAGGCGGCGACATCGGCCATGGAGACGATAACGGGCTTTTCAGCGGCCAGCTCTTTAACGGCCTTCCAGATCATATCGGAGGCTAGGGCGGACCCGCCGGGGGATTGAATGCGTAAGACTATAGCTCCCACGCGCTTTTCGTCCTTGATTTTATCTAGGGCAGCCACGAGACTTCCATCCGTGATGACCCCATCGCTTCCGCTGCCATCTTGGACGTCCCCTTCGGCTACGANCACGGCTATTTTTTGTACACCAGAAGGCTCATCCAAGGAAGCGTAGTAATCGCTCACGCTCAGCCAAGCTGTTGGATCGCCATCGGGCCACCCATAGCTGACTAGGTCCACCAACCCAATCGCCAAGGCATCCTCCGGACTGAAGAGTGGATTTTCCAAGATGCGCGCGTTGAGCGCCGCCGTATCAAGTCCATCTCTATACAAATCGCCCATAATGCCTGCGAAGAGCGATTGCAAGCGCTCCTGAATTTGACGTCGATTGGCCTCCGACATTTCTTCCGCGATGAAGGGTTCTCCAGCACTCTTGTAGATATTATCCGAGCCCCGTATGAGGTGTGCCTTCACCCCCAATTTGTCCAGGGCGCCTTTAAAATACAACGGCGAGGCACTCAGGCCGGAAAACTCCACCAATCCGCCTGGAGCGATGTACACTTTGGACGCGGACCGGGCCAAGTAGGCCATCTTTTGACTGTACACCTTGGCATAAACGTGAACCTCTTTTCCACGCTCCTTCAGAGCCTGAATGGCCGAACGCAGCTCTTGAATGCTGGCATAGCCTAGGTCCATCAGTCCAAGCTCCATACGTACTGCGGTGATGCGGTCATCTTGAGCGGCGGCGTCTAGCGCCAAAAGCGTCTCAGTTAACGATATCGGTGTTGGCTGGTCGAAAAGTTCGTTGAGCAGGGCCAGGGAATTGGTGGGTCGGTCCTGAATCACACCATCAAGTCGGACGAGTAGGGTAGTATTGGATTCAATTTCTGGCGTCTCTACTGGAATGCTGGCAAGCCCAACCCCCAGGAGAATCAGAAAGAAGAGTGCCGCGAGAACACCGAAAAAGCTGGAGAAAAATATTTTCATCGGAGATTTGTCGTCAAGTATGAATCAAAGTAATCGAATTCCCGGCGAACATTGCCAAAATCGCGCCCTTTTGCTCTTGGGAAGCAATTCAGAGGATGCGGTGGATGCGTTAGCACGCGCACGTGGTTTTCTGGCGGAAGTAACCGAGGTGGTCCACGAAGGTTCCATCTGGCGAACGGCAGCATGGGGATTTAAGGCGCCAGACTTTTTGAATCAAGTGCTCGAGGTCTGTTGGGAAGGCGATTTAGAGCTACTCATGACACGGGCTTTGGAGGTGGAAAAAAGACGCGGGCGGGTCCGACATTCAGGGGTGACCGGCTATGAAAGTCGGCGCATGGACATCGACGTCATCCTATGGAGTGCCGGGGAATATCATTCTGATTCAGTGACTGTTCCGCATCC
>DLWR01000205.1:0-4482 GCA_003444795.1 Cryomorphaceae bacterium | reverse complement strand
ATAGAAAATCTAAGCGTCCAGGAGTTGCTGACCCGCTGTGGCGATGAAAATTTGGTACATTTGCATTCAAACAACTGAAAAAAAACATCCATGAAATACGCGTTTTTAGGAATTGCCGCCTTGGCGTTGGCATCCTGCGGAAACATCAAAGAACTCGAAGAGCAAGTTGGTACCCTCCAAAATGACTTGGCAAAAGTTCAGAAAGACAGCGACGGCGATGGCGTTTCTGACGCCTTTGACTTGGAAGCGAACACCCCCAAAGGTGCTTTGGTAGACGGTTCAGGTCGTGCTTTGGACTTGGACGGTGACGGCATCCGCCACGAATTGGACACGGATCCATTCACGCAGCGTGGTGCACGTGTAGACGGTTCTGGCCGTGAATTGGACAGCGACGGCGACGGCGTGGTCGATTCAAAGGACATGGAGCCCAACACTCCCGCAGGTGCATTGGTGAACTTCCAAGGCAAGAAAATTGAAGGAACTGTGACTACGCAAGTAGCCGAGGCGTTCATCCCTGAAGTACACTTTGCGACCAACTCTGCTACGGTAAGCGTGGAAGACGAGGCCAAATTGGCGGTAGTTGCTAAGATGATGAAGACGAACCCAAGCTTGCGCTTGCGCGTTGTCGGTCATGCAGATGCTACGGGTTCTGAGCGTGTGAACTTGAAAGTAGGCGAGCGCCGTGCAAAAGCGGTTGTTCGTGTCTTGACAACGACTTTCGGTATCTCTGAAGCTCGCTTTGAGGTGGTTTCTAAGGGCGAATCTGAATTGCTCAGCAAGAAGAACGTTCACAACCGCCGTGTTGAATTCCAATTCATCCAGTAATTCTGAATTCATTCTAGAAGAGGGGCCTCGGCCCCTCTTTTTTTTGTCTAAACGTTTATGAGCGACCTGCCAAAACCCAAGCGCTGGAAGATGATTCTCATCTCTTGGCTGTTTGTTTACCCTGTGGTGAATGTGATGTTTGCCTTGATCTTCCCACTGTTAGCGGATCTGCCGCAACTCGTCATGACCTTGGTATTTACCCTCATTCTCGTTCCCCTGATGGGAATCGTCCTACCCAAATTGCATCAGTACTTTTGGGCATGGATCACCAAATAGGGTTCAGCGCTCAAACCGGTAGCGGCGCGTAACCTCCCAAAGGACGGCTCCACCGCATACGCTCACATTTAAGCTGTGCTTCATGCCGAATTGCGGGACCTCCAGGGCTGCATCACAGGCATCCACAGTGGCTTGTTACACGCCATCTACTTCATTTCCAAAAACCAAGGCTATTCCCGTGGGCGGGCAAGGGACATCCTCCAAGGATAGCGCCTCATGAGCCTGTTCTACAGCATAGACTATAAAGCCCTTGGCGCGGGCAGCAACAATGGCATCGGCCGCGGTTTCATAGGCTTCCCAGGTCACGGATTCCGTGGCCCCCAGCGCTACTTTGTCCAGTTGCTTATGCGGAGGCTTTGCACAGTATCCACAGAGCGAGATACCCGCACATCCAAAGGCATCCGCCGTCCGAAAAAAACTTCCCACGTTATGGGCGCTTCGGAGATTTTCCAGAATAATCCAAACCGGGGTTTTGGGAGCTTCCGCATATTCTCCGGCGCTCATCCTTCCCAGTTCCGCAGTTAGACGTTTTTGCATGGTTATCTTCGCAAAGGTAAGCCCCCTCCAGCAGCGATTCCCATGTCAAAATCTTCCCAAGAAACCCCGCTCATGCGCCAGTACAATGCGCTAAAGGCAGCGTATCCAGAAGCGCTGTTGCTCTTCCGCGTGGGGGATTTTTATGAGACTTTTGGGGAGGATGCGGTGAAGACGGCAAAAGCACTGGAGATCGTCTTGACCAAGCGTAGCAATGGCGCCGCGGCGGACATGGAATTGGCCGGTTTTCCACACCATTCCCTAGACAGCTATCTACCTCGTTTGGTGAAGGCGGGCTATAAAGTGGCGGTTTGCGAACAGTTGGAAGACCCTAAAACGGTCAAGGGCATAGTGAAGCGCGGTGTGACAGAGTTAGTTACCCCGGGCATTGCCCACCAGGAGAGCCTGCTCTCATCCAAGGCCAACAACTATTTGTCCGCGGTGCACGTGAGCGACCAACAGGTAGGTTTAGCCTTCTTAGACGTTTCGACCGGAGAATTTTTGGTGGCACAATCCTCGTTGGAAGATGCGCTCAAGTGGATGCAAGCTTTTCAGCCGAGTGAGGTGGTGTACAACCGCCGCCAACGCACGGATTCGACTTTAGCGCTCTTGGAGAAGCGAACTCCCTCCTCCCTCGAAGATTGGGTTTTCCAAACGCCCTATGCCACCGAATGCCTGCAAAAGCAGTTTCAAGCGACAAGCCTCAAAGGATTCGGTTTAGAGGATGCCCCGTTGGCCATTTTGGCAGCAGGGGCCCTATTGCACTACTTGACTCAGTCGCATTACACAGCAACTCAGCATATTCAGGCCATCCAACGCTTGCGGCCGTCGACTCATTTGTGGATGGATGCGTTCACCATGCGGAATTTGGAGCTTTTCGGCACAGCGCATGGCGGTGGCACCTCCCTTTTGGATGTTCTGGATGAGACGGCCAGCCCGATGGGAGGCCGAGCTTTGCGCCGAATGTTGGCCCTGCCTCTCGTGGATCCTGCGAGTATCGAACGCCGCCACGAAGCCGTAGAGGCATCTCTGAAGGATGCGGAGAGTTTCAGCCTCTGTCGCGAACATCTGGCCTCCATGGGGGACATCGAACGAATGGCCACCCGATTATCGACCGGCCGCATTGGGCCCCGCGAACTGCAGCGATTGGCGGATTCCCTGAGCTCGGTGGCAGCCGTGGGCGAAGCCCTCAATCCGCAGGAGGCTTGGCATCCATATTTGGCGGAACTACAGCCCTTACCTGAATGGCAATCACAGA
Source organism: Cryomorphaceae bacterium (assembly GCA_003444795.1). Classification (GTDB taxonomy): domain Bacteria; phylum Bacteroidota; class Bacteroidia; order Flavobacteriales; family Schleiferiaceae; genus TMED14. The sequence continues at coordinate 1,589 of DLWR01000205.1, read as the reverse complement.
TTGCTAATGCCCTTGCGGAGGATCCTCCTGCAGTGGCTAGCAAAGGAGGACTGTTTGCTACGGGTTATAACACAGAATTAGACGGCTATCTCGCACTTAAGCGCGATGCCAAATCCGTCCTCGATGGCATCTTGAAGCGTGAACAGGAAGCAACGGGCATTCAAGGATTGAAGATTGCCTTCAATTCGGTTTTTGGCTACTATTTGGAAGTCCGAAACACCCAAAAAGACCGCGTCCCCGAAACCTGGATTCGCAAACAAACCCTGGTCAACGCGGAACGCTACATCACAGAGGAACTCAAGGAACTCGAAACCAAAATTCTCGAGGCGGACGAAAAGGTTCACACCTTGGAGCAATCCCTCTACCTTCAGCTGTTGGAGACCTCTCAGGAGCAGGTGCCTGCCCTCCTGAAGAATGCCCAAATCATGGCCGTCGTGGACGTTCTGCTCACGTTTGCACTGCTAGCCCAGCGCAATGCGTGGGTGCGCCCTTCCTTCTCGGCAGATCTTTCCTGGAAGGTGACCGCCGGTCGCCACCCGGTTATCGAACACGTTCTCCCAGATGGGGAGGCGTATGTGCCCAATGACGTCGTCCTTTCGGAACAGGGCGAGCAGATTTGGATCATTACCGGCCCAAATATGAGCGGTAAGTCGGCCCTTTTGCGCCAAACAGCCCTCCACGCTATCCTTGCACAAATGGGCTCCTACGTTCCAGCCCAGAAAGCGGTTTTACCTCTTTTAGACCGCCTCTTCGTCCGAGTAGGCGCCAGCGACAACCTCAGCGGCGGCGAATCAACCTTTATGGTGGAAATGGCCGAAACAGCGAGCATCCTTCATGGTTTGACTGAACGTAGTCTCGTGCTCCTTGACGAAATTGGTCGAGGGACCGCCACCTACGATGGACTGAGCATCGCCCAATCCATAGCCGAGTACCTCCATCAGCATCCCTTTAGGCCGTTGACCTTATTCGCGACGCACTACCACGAACTCAACGCTCTCGAAGGAGCTTTTGATCGAATCGCCAACCGCCACGTGTCCATCCTTGAAGATGCCGGCCAGGTCGTCTTCCTCCGCACCCTCGCCCCCGGCGGTTCCAACCACTCCTTCGGTATCCACGTGGCGCGCATGGCCGGAATGCCCAAGCCTGTTGTCCTCCGCGCCCAAGAGGTCCTGAACACGTTAGAAGAATTGCATGGGGAAGCGCCCACAGCAGCGCCTGTCTCCACAGGCGCAGGCGATGTACAACTCTCTTTCATCCAATGGGAAGATCCAGCATCACAAGCCTGGAAAGATGAGCTCAAACAGGTGGATCCCAATGGGATGACCCCCATGGAAGCCTTGCTTTTAGTGCAGCGCTGGAAGGACAGATTTGGAGGCTAAGAATTTTCCTTAGAATGCTTGTAGAAGCGCATTTTGTTTCTATTTTTGTCGCCCCACTGCGAAAGTAGCTCAGTTGGTAGAGCACAACCTTGCCAAGGTTGGGGTCGCGGGTTCGAATCCCGTCTTTCGCTCCACCCAAAAAACCAGCGCCGAAAGCGCTGGTTTTTTTATGCCCGAATCTGCGGAGCTTGCTCCGGCAGATAGAGGGCA
>DLWR01000145.1 GCA_003444795.1 Cryomorphaceae bacterium | reverse complement strand
TTCTTCACCCCGTTAAATGCAATCAATCATGGGAATCTACCAACGCCTCGCTATCGCCTCAATTCTTCTGGCAATACTCATCATATACACCTTGAACCCGGACCCAAAACAACATCAGGAGGAGGCGATCGAAAATGGTGTCCTATATCTTGAATCCCAAGCAGAAAAAGCTGGTTTCTCAGGAAGTCTCGTTTCTTGGGGAAGTACACAACTAGCGGAAATGGCGATAACCGCGGAAAACTTTAAATCCTATGCCCTCTTTTCAACGGCAGAAATACATGTCGCTGGAATAAAGCGCGGAGAAAGCTTTGGCTGCGCAGGGAAAGTTTGGATTATCTGGGAAGAGATCGAATCAGACGAAACAAAATAGAAAAGGCGCCCGAGGGCGCCTTTTTTTATCGGTTTGGTGAGTCTTCCTTACTTGGATACGCTGTAACCCAAGCTGGTCAGATAGTCGATGCGCTCTTGAACCACAGCCTCCTCACGGCGAGTCAATTCCTTAGAAATTGACTTGGTCAAACCTTCCAATTCTTCAGGAGAAAACTTGCCTAAAAATTGGGAAGCAAAAAGGCTTTTAAGGGTTTTGTTGTTGTTCTGGTTCTCGCGAAAATGTGCTACTAATTGACTGGGAGTCATTTCTCTAATGTTTAAGGATTTAACACCTCAAAATTAAAACAAAATTTTCTGTTTAAAAAAAAATAATCGTTTTTAGTCATTTACACATGGGTAATTAGAAGGATATGGCCTTAAAAATGGTGGTTTCTAAGCGACTTTTTGCCAGGAAACCTTGCTCCAATTCTGAAGCAAAAGGAATGGGCAAATCCTCCGAAGAAATAACAAATACAGGTGCGTCAAGTTGCGCAAAACATTCGCGCTGAATGACTTGGGCCAAATCTGACCCAAATGAACCCCTCCAAGTATCTTCTTGCACTATGACACAGCGACCCGTTTTTCGAACGGAATTCAGTACCGTATTCTCATCGAGAGGGACCAAGGTCCGAACGTCAATCAATTCTATGGAAATCTCGGGATGTTGTTGCAGGAAAGACTGCACCCAACTGACCCCCAACCCATACGTAACCACAGTCAAATCATCTCCTTGTGACAACACGGCCGCCTGCCCAAAAGGTATACTGTACGCCTCCGTAGGCACATCACTCTCCTGCGAGCGATACAGGGCTTTATGCTCAAAAAACAGCACGGGATTAGGGTCTTCAAATGCCTGCAGCAAAAGGCCTTTGGCGTCATGGGCATTAGAGGGATAAACCACTTTTAATCCAGGAACCCGCGTAAACCAGGCCTCGGTGCTCTGACTGTGAAACGGACCTGCGGCCACTCCTGCTCCCGTTGGCATGCGAATCACCATGTCTACGTTCTGGCCCCAGCGGTAGTGCAATTTGGCGGCTTGGTTGCAGATCTGCGTCATGGCTTCAGTTACAAAATCTGAAAACTGCATTTCCACCATGGACTTGTAGCCTTCCACGCTTAATCCCACTCCGGCCCCTACAATGGCGGATTCACACAAAGGGGTGTTCCGTACACGGTCCTTTCCAAAGCGGTCGCTGTATCCTTCTGTTGCTTTAAAAACACCCCCGTAGTCGGCAATATCCTGCCCCATGTAGATCAATTGGGGGTGCCGTTCCAGAGCCAAACCGAGTGCATCGTGAATCGCATCAATGAGACGCATCTTTTTAACGGGACCAGCAGGATCTTCCGACAAAGATGATTGAAGCGGAGCATACACATCATTGAGCTCTTCCTTTGAGTTGTAGACAGGCGCAGGTTCCTCCAAGGCTGCGTTGAGCTCTTCTAATACCGTTTTGTGGCAAAAATCTTCGACTTCTTTGAGTCGTTCTTCGGTCATCCAACCTGTAGAAAGTACCTGCGATCGGAAGCGGTCTACAGGATCCTTTTCCTTCCAAGAATCAATGAGGCCTTCTGGATAGTATTTGGTACCCGAAGCTTCCTCATGACCGCGCATTCGAAACGTCACACATTCCAAAAGGATGGGACGCGGATTTTCGCGAATAGAATCCGTCAAGGATTTTGTTATAGAATAGACGGCCTCAAAATCATTGCCATCTACTTGGTGGGCCTCCATCCCATATGCAGGCCCCTTAACCGTGAATGAATCAAAGACAAACTGTTCTTTGGACGGGGTAGATAGTCCCCATTGGTTGTTTTCTACCACGATGAGAACAGGCAATTGCCAGACAGCCGCCACATTGAGCGCTTCATGGAAGTCTCCCTCTGACGCACCACCATCTCCTGTGAAGACGAGGACACATTTTGGCTCGCCTTTGAGCTTTCGGGCCAATGCCAGACCATCCGCCACGCCCAATTGAGGCCCTAAATGACTGATCATACCAAAAATCTTATGCTCCGAGCTACCAAAGTGAAAGGACCGGTCTCGACCTTTTGTAAAACCCGTTTTCTTGCCCTGAAATTGGGCGAAAAGCTTCTTCAATGGAATATCTCTGGAGGTAAAAACGCCCAAATTGCGGTGCATCGTGCAAATCCACTCATCCGAATCCATGGCCAATGCGGTGCCAACAGAGACCGCCTCCTGGCCATAGGAAGAAAACCATTTTGAAATTCGCCCCTGCCGCAAGGCAATGAGCATGCGCTCTTCGACAGCGCGAGGGAGAAATAATGCCGTGTATAGAGCTTCGGCGTTTAGTGCATTGAATTCCATAGAGGTTTGAAGGGCTATGAGGTAGCACAAAGGTGAGGCAGGAAGTACCTTTGTCGTATGAAACTGCAGACACTTAACCTCGAGAACTTTGTGAGCGGCGATACATCTAGCCGCCAATCCTTTGTTGATGCGTTGGGCGCAACCTTTGCGCAGACTGGCTTTGCGGCCATTGAAGGCCATGGCTTTACCAACGAAGAGCGCGCCATGCTCACCCAAGTCGTTGAGGCTTTTTTCCACCAAAGCACGGAGGAAAAAATGCGGTCGCATTTGCTCAATGCAAAAGGTCAGCGTGGCTATACCCCGTTCGGCGTAGAACATGCCAAAGGAGAAACCATGCCTGATTTGAAGGAATTTTACGAGTGGGGCCCCATGAATGCTGCCGAGCGTGGCCTC
>DLWR01000118.1 GCA_003444795.1 Cryomorphaceae bacterium | reverse complement strand
TCCAGTCGTCATTGTAAATTTTGCCTACGTAGCGGCTGCCGTGATCGTGGAACAAAACCACAGATACCGCCTCTGCGGGCAGAAGGTCTTTGAGTTGACGCAAACCTTGCAGCGCGGAACCGCATGAATAGCCCAGTAATAGGCCTTCTTGACGGGCCAATTCACGCGCTGCCAAGGCACCATCTCGGTCCGTTACTTTCTCAAAGCGATCAATCAGGCTGAAGTCGACGTTTTTGGGCAGGATGTCTTCCCCAATGCCTTCGGTGATGTAGCCGTAGATTTCAGAGGTGTCAAAAACGCCTGTTTCGTGGTATTTCTTGAAAACAGAACCGTAGCTGTCTACCCCCCAAATCTGAATATTGGGGTTCTTTTCTTTGAGGTATTTGGCTACTCCAGAAATGGTGCCCCCTGTTCCAACCCCCACAATAAAATGGGTGATTTTCCCTTCTGTTTGCTCCCAAATCTCGGGTCCCGTCGTTTCATAATGGGCTTCGCGGTTGCTCAGGTTGTCGTACTGGTTGGGGAAGTAAGAATTCGGGATTTCTGCGTTCAAGCGACGCGCTACCGAATAGTAGCTATCCGGATGTTCAGGGGCGACATTTGTCGGGCAGACGTAAATCTCAGCCCCCAGTGCACGTAAAACGTCCATCTTTTCCTTGCTCTGCTTGTCGCTTAGGGTACAAATCAATTTATACCCCTTCACCACTGCCGCCAAGGCTAGGCCCATCCCCGTATTTCCAGAAGTGCATTCGATGATAGTTCCGCCGGGCTTGAGCAGGCCGTTTTTCTCCGCATCCTCGACCATTTTGAGGGCCATGCGGTCCTTGGTACTGTGCCCAGGGTTGAAGTATTCAACTTTGGCATACACCGTACCGGGGATGCCTTCCACCGTCTTGTGAAGTTTAACCAAAGGAGTTCGGCCAATGGTTTCCAAAATGCTATCGTAGACGGGGGGGATTTGGCGGGTTGTGCTCATAGGGTGCAAAGGTATAGGGCCGTAGGCTATTGCCCTTCTTGATAGGGGGTGGGGCGAACAAGGGCTTTTGCTCCTTCAGACAATAGCTGTTCAGATTGGAGCAAATGAGCCAACGTGATTTGCTTGAGGCTATGCACGGTAGCATTCCGAACCCCCACAAGTGCATCCTGCAAGGCGCAGGTTTCGGGTTGATGACATTCGGCGCAAGGCGCATAAAAGCGATGCGAAGCGCAGGGAAGGAGGGCAATGGGGCCTTCCAAGACCCGAACGACATCCGCCAAGCATAGCTCCAAGCCGACGGCTCCCAAGCGGTATCCGCCATCGCGGCCTGACTGGCTGACGACCATGCCTTCCTGCTTGAGGTCCGCTAAAATGCGCTCCAGGAATTTCCGGGAAACCTGTAGGTCTTCAGAGATTCGTGCCACAGCCACTACGCCTTCCTCTCGCTTGCGCGCTAAATGCAGGAGGGCGTGAATACCGTAGGTTGTCTTTCGGTTGAGCACGAAGTACTACTTTTTCTTGCTAGGCTTTGCGTATAACTCGTTGAGAATGCCCGCTAAACGAATTCCAGCCTGAAGTAAACGTTTATTAAGGGTTTCAATGTGATCGTAGTTGTAGGAATAGCCCAAAGATGTGGCATCACTGGGGGGATAAATGCCCATCCGAATGGCCTGTGATTCATGGGCCCAATCGACGACACTAGAGCGCTGCCAATCCCGAATTTCTGCCGGCGTGGCATGATCGACCCAGGCCACGTATTCCATATAACCAAGCTGTTGGTGATCAATGAGGTCGGAGTCCCATACACGGTGCAGATTACTGCTCTCTCCAAACCACTTGATTTTTCGATCATTTCCTCCTTTATCCGTGCCGTTCCCTACGTGTAAAGGCTGGTGAAGATCTCCCACCAAATGCGCGAGCATTTTAACCGCCATGGCTTCGTTCTCTGCCTTGACAAAGGTCTGGTTCTTAATTTCTTGCAGCAGTTGGGTAATGGTTTCGATGACATCTCCTTCAGCTGGATGGTCACAGGTTTCATAGGTCAAGCCATCTGGAATGGTGCAGTAGTGCCAGGGGTTCATGTGGTTGTAGTCCTTGTTGGACTTGATGTGGTCCATCCAATTGGCACACATCGCCAAGGATTCATGGCCCAAAAGTCCTTTTACAGCTGCGGCAGCTTCGTCGTGGAGATGATTTTCGGCAATTTGACCAACGACACGGTGGCCAGTTTGGCCCCATCCATAGAGTTGTACAGGCAGGATGAGGAGGGCAAGGGCGATTCGGTTGAAAAGGGACATTCTTAGACGCATGATGAAACGAAGTCGTGTGATTGGATAAAGATACGTAGCACCTGTCCTCCCTATCTTAGCGTCCAACAATATTTACATGGACTATACCGCACATCCTACCGCTGTCATTGATGAAGGAGCTGAAATTGGTACTGGAACCAAAATTTGGCATTTCTCGCACATTATGGGCCCTTGTCGAATTGGCGAAAACTGCAATTTGGGCCAAAACGTGGTGATTTCTCCTGAGGTGATATTGGGCCGAAATGTCAAGGTCCAAAACAACGTGAGCATCTACACAGGCGTGACCTGTGACGACGATGTATTCTTAGGGCCTTCCTGTGTCTTCACCAATGTGACCAATCCTCGTTCTGGGGTGAACCGCCGGGGCCAATATGCAAAAACTCATGTGGGAAAAGGTGCGAGCATTGGGGCCAACGCCACTATAGTTTGTGGTCATGACATTGGTGCATATGCCTTTGTGGGGGCCGGTGCCGTGGTGACGAAAAACATTCCGGACTATGCCTTGGTTGTTGGCAACCCAAGTCGACAAGTCGGCTGGATGAGTGAATATGGGCACCGTCTTTCCTTCGATGATACGGGTTTAGCCACGTGCCCAGAAAGCGGGGATAGGTATGAACTTCAATCCGGCAAAGTGGTTAAAATGGAAACACCTTGATGCCCTATCGCCTTCTTCATTGTGGCCTACGTAAGCCTGTAACAACCCTTAATTTTCTTTCGTTTTGTACCCTATTCAAGCTCACACTTCCGACGATTTAACTGCTATCCGAGAGGCTGCTCATGACTTTGCCCTCCAGCATATATTGCCCAATGTCATGGAATGGGATGAATCCCAGCATTTTCCTGTTGAATTGTTTCGCGAAATGGGCCAAATGGGGTTTATGGGCATGTTAGTAGATCCCAAATGGGGCGGGAGCGGATTGGGATATGCTGAGTACATTACCGTCATTGATGAAATTGCCCAAGTATGCGGAAGCATCGGGCTTTCTCTTGCGGCACACAACAGTCTAT
>DLWR01000022.1:600-2607 GCA_003444795.1 Cryomorphaceae bacterium | reverse complement strand
GCTTACCACCCGGAGCTCCCCTATGCGGGCGATCCCTTCCGCCATTATGTTTTGGATACAGCCGGACTCTATCTCCCCAAAGAGGTCTACATAGGCTTCATCCAGACGACGGGGCCGGCCATCACGGTAGGCTTGGACATGAGCGTACAGAGCACCAAAGCCTATGGCGATTATGCCGGCTGGTTTCCCTCCCTGCTTCCCGGCACCCTGCTCATGCGGCCTTTCTTTCGCGGCTTGCCCTCCAACTTAAGTGCGCCAGAATCGGCCAAAGCGTCCATCTCCATCAACCCACAGCCAGCATCTGAATTCCTCTATGGACCTGAACGAATGGGCGAAGCCGTCGTTTGGAATCTCTATGGCCAAGAAATGCAGCGCTTTAACACCGATGCACCTTGGAGGCTGTCTGTGCTACAGTGGCCCAATGGACTATATGTTCTTCAATTTGCCAGCGGTGAACGCAGCACCTTTACCGTTCAGCACTGATGCGAGGAGATGTAGCAGAAGCCTGGGAAGGCGACGAGGAGGATCTTTACGAGCACTTTCGCTTTGAGGCAGAGCCTGGGCAAAAATTGCTTCGGGTGGACAAGTTCCTCTTCAACTTCATGACGCATACTTCCCGGAACCGCATCCAAAAGGCTGCGGAGGCAGGGGCCATTCGCGTCAATGCGCAGCCCGTGAAGAGCAACTATCGGGTGAAGCCCGGCGATGTGGTCACCTTGGTTTTGGCGCAACCTCCCAAGCAAATTGAACTCTTCGCCCAAGATTTGGACCTCAATGTGGTCTACAAAGACAGTGATGTGGTGATCGTGAATAAACCGGCGGGCATGGTAGTTCACCCCAGTTATGGCCATTATTCGGACACCCTGATCAACGGCTTGTTGCACCTCTTTGAGACCCTCCCCGATGGCGATAAGAGCGAACGTCCTGGATTGGTCCACCGCATTGACAAAGACACTTCCGGTTTGTTGGTGATTGCGCGCAACGAATACGCCATGGCCTTTCTGGCGAAGCAATTTGCCGATCACACGACGGAGCGAGAATACCATGCCATTGCTTTGGGCAATCTGGAAGAGGACCGCGGAACCATCACTGGCCATATTGGCCGAAGCTTGAAGGATAGAAAAGTCATGGCCGTGTTTGAAGATGGGAAGTATGGCAAGCATGCGGTGACCCATTACACGGTGCTGGAACGCTTTGGTTTTGCCACGCTCGTCGCTTGCCGATTGGAAACGGGCCGAACGCATCAAATCCGCGCCCACTTTAAACACATTGGTCATCCCTTGTTTGGGGACGAAACCTATGGTGGAAGGGATATGCCCGTGAAGCCAGGCTGGCCAAAGTTCAAAGAATTCATGCTCAACAACCTGGAGATGTGCCCGCGCCAAGCCTTGCACGCCCGTGTGCTGGGCTTTGAGCATCCCACTAAAAAAGGAGAGCGGCTCCAATTTGAAGCCGCTCTGCCTGAAGATATGGAAGCGATTCTCGATCGCTTTCGCAGCTATGTCGCTGCGCACCTAGCCTAATTATTCCGCATATAATCTCTCGTAGCCGGCCTCGTACATTTTGAGGATAGGCTTTCGACGCAATTTCATGGTAGGGGTCAAATGACCTGCCGGAATGGTCCATGGGTCGGAGGAGATGTAGATTTTCTTGACGGCCTCCCATTTGCCGAATTGCTGGTTTTTCGCGTCTACTTCGCGCTGGATGCGGGCGATAATTAGCGGGTTTTGGACCATGTCCTCCGGGGTCGTCCAAGCAATGTCTTTGCGTTGGCACCAGCTCTTCAAATAGTCAAACTGGGGTTGCAAGAGCAAGACGGGGAATTTGCGGTTTTCGCCGGCCACCATGCACTGCTCGATGAAGGCGCTTTCCTTGTACACGTTCTCCATGTTTTGGGGAGCGATGTACTTGCCGCCAGCCGTTTTGAAAATTTCCTTCTTGCGGTCCGTGATGCGGAGGTATCCTCCGGGCATAATTTCACCAATGTCGCCCGTGCGGAACCAGCCG
>DLWR01000022.1:0-331 GCA_003444795.1 Cryomorphaceae bacterium | reverse complement strand
CGTGCGGAACCAGCCGTCTTCAGTCATGACTTCAGCGGTCAAGTCTGGACGTCCATAGTAGCCCATCATGATGTTGGGTCCTTTGGCCAGTATTTCACCGTCGCTGTCCAATTTTAGCTCCACGCCTTCAATGGGGGTTCCCACTGTGCCCAGTTTGTGGCCTTGACCGGTAGGAAGGTTCACGGAGAGTACAGGTGAAGTTTCCGTCAAGCCATAGCCTTCTTGAATGTTAATACCTGCCCCAGCGAAAATCCGCGCCAAACGGGGGTTCAACGCGGCAGCGCCTGACGCAACGGCCTGCGTTTTTCCGCCAAGGGCTTCTTGCCACTTG
>DLWR01000097.1:5412-6144 GCA_003444795.1 Cryomorphaceae bacterium | reverse complement strand
GATCGGTTACATGTTTGGTCAGTACAAGCGCATTCGTAACGAGTTCACCGGCGTACTCACGGGCAAGGGATTGAACTGGGGCGGTTCGTTGATCCGTCCTGAGGCTACGGGCTACGGTACAGTCTACTTCGCCAAGGAAATGCTCGCCACCAAAGGCGACAGCTTCAGCGGCAAGACGGTCGTGGTTTCTGGTTCCGGTAACGTGGCACAGTATGCCGTTGAGAAGGCCACCCAATTGGGCGGCAAGGTGGTGACCATGTCTGACTCTTCGGGCTATATCTACGACGCAGACGGCATCAATGCTGAGAAATTGGCCTTTGTCATGAACTTGAAGAATGTCAAGCGTGGCCGTATTTCTGAATACACCGAAGCCTATCCTTCCGCCACCTTTGTGGAGGGCAAGACCCCTTGGGGTGTGAAGTGCGACATTGCCCTTCCATGTGCCACTCAAAACGAGCTCAATGGCGATGACGCCAAGGCTTTGGTCGCCAACGGCGCCATGTGTGTAGCAGAAGGGGCCAACATGCCTTGTACACCTGAAGCGATTGAAGCTTTCCACCACAACCACATTTTGTTCAGCCCAGGCAAGGCATCCAATGCCGGCGGTGTCGCCACCTCTGGTTTGGAAATGTCCCAGAACAGCTTGCGCATGAACTGGAGCCGTGAGGAAGTGGACGAGAAATTGCACACCATCATGGTGAACATTCACGCTGCTTGTGTCAAGTATGGCAC
>DLWR01000097.1:0-5064 GCA_003444795.1 Cryomorphaceae bacterium | reverse complement strand
GACGCCATGCTCGATCAAGGCATCATGTAATTCAACCCCATTTTGAATGCAAAAGGCCGCCCCGAAAGGAGCGGCCTTTTTGTTAAGGGGGAAGGGCTAGTTTGCTTGTTGGCTAAAGGGCTGGAAGGCTCGAAGAGCCTGGTGTTTTCATGTACAACAAGCTAACTCGCCAACAAGCTCAATTAATATCCCAGCCAATCGCCAGTGAGCGCACGTAAACGTCCGGGGCCACAATGTCCAAACGTGGATTGAACAAGGGCGTAACGGACTGGCGTGCGGTTACATGAAAAAACTTGAAGCCTATGCGCGCCTGGAAGCCCGCTGAAACTGGATTGGAGTAGAAGCGCGAATTCACCTGCTCGCGCGTCCATCCGTTGTTGGCGTCTGCGTATTGTAGGGTTCGGGTGGGCTTGCCCAGACGGAGGCCTGCGTAGCCCCCCATGGCCAAACTCAAGCCCTTCTTGCCGGATCTAGAACCGTTGTAGTAGAGCCAAAGGGGTACCGTCACATAATTAACCCCCAAGGAGCTCGTTCTAAAGGTCATGGAAGGGTCCTCCACAATATAAACCCCCCCATTGGTGGCAGCAGGATTCAAGTCTGTAACCAAGTAGGATTGCGGGCCAAACTGGATTCCGTAGAAATCCCATGCGATCCCCGAGCGAACCCACAATGGACTGCGCCCCAGTCTTTTTTGGCGGTAGAATATGTCATAGGCGATGGTGTAGACTCCACCCGTTTCAGGAAGCCAATCCGAGTCCACAAAATTTTGATCCACATCCAACGTGGCCAATGTAGGCGCTAAACCAATGTTCCAAGACGTTCCCGTGAATTGACGCTTTTGAAGCTTTCCCTTCTTTCCTCGTTTTCTAGGCCCAAGGTCAGAGTCACCATCAACCAACCCATCGGCATATTTTTTATTGGCCTCCCGAACGGCCGCATACGCCGCCGCCGTGTCCTCTACTTCAGGCTCGTCCACGTCTACCGTCTCTCCCCACAGCTTTTCACTGGCACGCAGGGTGATTTGCAACAAATTGCTTTTAAAATCTTCCAAGAGACTTTCATGCCACGCCGTTGCACTGTCGACAGAAATTTTTCCGTCTGCGAGCAGCTCATCGACCATTTCCACTCGGGCCTGGTAGGCGTAATACGCATTTTCCAAATTCCGGTTCAGCTTCATTCCCTCTGGAGCCTCCTCTGCGGATTGGGCCAAAAGGCCTAGGGTGGGCAGTACAAAAAACAAAAGCGTAGTAATCTTTTTCATGGTAGTCGTTTGAGAAGAGGTACAAAGGAATGAAAACGTTGTATCAAGGACGGTGCCACATTTAACTTCTGTGTGATCACGGCCCGGCAAAAAAGGCCGACCTTTATCCTATTCCATGAAGAAATCCAAAAAGAATAAGGCACACCGTTCTATGGATGCTGCCTCCCTCGCTTCCCGCATCCTACGCACTATGGAGCGCCGCCCCAGTGTGGTTTTCCCATTGGCCGATATGGCGCTCGAAATGGGCATGATGGAACGCAGCGGCAAGATCCTCACGAAGGCCGCCTTTTCCATCTTGGTCAGCGCCGGCCACATTTCGGAGGTCAAGCCGGAGGTGTATCAGCTGGCTATGGAGGAAAATTTGGCACAGGGCACCTTGCAATTGACATCCAGCGGTACCGGCTATGTGGTGCCTGGTGGCGGCAAGGACGATGTCTTCATCAAGGAATCAAACTTGGGCACAGCCTTTGGCGGTGACCTAGTGGAAGTTCAGCTCTTCCCTACCCGGGCCAAACGCAAATTAGAGGGCCAAATTCTGCGCGTAATCAAACGCGCACGCGATCGCTATGTGGGTACCCTAGAGTTCACCACACAACACGCCTTTTTGGTGACGGATAGCCGCAAGGTGGGGCCTGATTTCTACATTCCGCTCAAGCAACTAGGCGGTGGTAAGGATGGAGATATGGTGGTCGTAGAACTCACCAAATGGGAGGATGCCGAATCACATCCCCAGGGAAAGGTGATGGAAGTTCTAGGCGAGCGCGGCGAACACGACACCGAAATTCACGCTATCCTACACGAATACGGCCTGCCCTACCACTTCCCAGAGGCCGTAGAAAAGGAAACAGAGGCCATCCCCGAGACCCTGGACCCCAAAGAAATCAAGCGACGCCGCGACATGCGGAAGACGCTCACCTTCACCATTGACCCGGTAGACGCCAAGGACTTTGACGATGCCTTGAGTATACAATCCCTGGGCGATGGCCGTTGGGAAATTGGGGTGCACATCGCGGATGTGACGCATTATGTTCGGCCCGGGACGGCCTTGGAGGAGGAAGCCCAAAACCGCGCCACCTCCGTCTACTTGGTGGACCGCGTCGTGCCCATGTTGCCGGAAAAATTGAGCAACAAGGTCTGCTCCCTTCGTCCCAATGAGGACAAGTTCACCTTCTCCGTGCTCTTCAACATGGACGAGGAGGGACAGGTCCACGATCGCTGGTTTGGCCGGACAGTCATCCACTCCGACCGACGCTTTACCTATGAGGAGGCGCAAGCCGTTTTGGAAGGGGAAGAAGACGCACTCAGCACGGAATTGCTGACCATGAACTGCATGGCCCAAGCCTTGCGTAAAGCCCGAATGAAAGCCGGCGCCATCGCCTTTGACCGCGCGGAAGTGAAATTCCGACTCGATGCTAACAACGAGCCCATTGGCGCCTACCTCAAACAAGCAGGAGACAGCAACAAGCTCATCGAAGAGTTCATGCTCTTAGCAAACAAGCACGTGGCCCAAGTCGTTGGACGTCAAGGAGACGGAAAGCGCAGCACCCGTACAATGGTCTACCGCATTCATGATCAGCCCGATCCTACCAAGCTGGAGACCCTGTCCCTCTTCGTTCGTCCGCTGGGTTACGCCTTGGCCACGCAAGGCACGCAAGCCGTTCGGAAATCCATCAACGACCTGCTCAAACGCGTAAAGGGCACCCCCGAAGCCAATATGCTGGAGACCCTCACCGTTCGCACCATGGCCAAAGCCGTCTACAGCACCCAAAACATCGGGCACTACGGCCTCGCCTTTGACGATTATACCCATTTCACCTCTCCCATCCGTCGCTACCCCGACATGATGGTGCACCGTCTCCTTCAAGGCTTCTTGGACGGCGACAAAAACCCCTCCGTTTCCGTGTATGAAGAGCTCTGCGAGCACTCTTCTTCCCGCGAGCAAAATGCCTCCGAGGCCGAGCGCTCCTCCATTAAGTACATGCAAGCCAAGTACATGGAGAAGTATTTGGGCGAGGAATTCGACGGAATTATCTCCGGCGTAACCGACTGGGGCGTCTTTGTCGAACTTCCTCACATGGGCTGCGAGGGCCTCGTTCGCCTGCGCGAGTTTACCGACGATTACTACTATGTGGAAGAGGACCAGTTCCGCATTGTGGGCGATAGAACGGGCCGAATTCGTTCCCTCGGCGACCCCCTCCGAATTGTCGTGAAGCAAGTGGACGTTCTGAAAAAGACCATCGACTTTGGCGTGGCTGAAGGTGGTTCCCCCGGCGCCTTTGGACGCTCCTCCGGAAGTACACGCGGCCGGTTCTCCGACACTCGTCCCACAGAATCAGGCGAACGCTGGTCTAGCGGCCGGGGCGATGCGGGTGGAAGCTCCCGCGGCGGTTCGCGGGGAGGTTCCAACGGCGGTTCTCGTGGGAAATCCGGAAGCAGTGGAAGAGGGGGATCTTCATTCAAAGCCAAAGGCCCCAAAACCACCCCCAAGAAGAAGCGGCGCTAAGAGTAAAAGGGTTAAAGAGTTGAAGGGCTGAAGTGGGTGAATGCTGCTTGGTCTTCCGATCGCAGCGCACAGCGCGCTATAAGACCTTTTAATCCTTCAACTCTTCAATTCTTCAACTATTTCACTCCCCCCAAACATTGTCTTGGCGATTCGCATCCGCCGTCCAACGCTCAGGATCGACAATGACCTGCTTGATTTGCTCGGCGGGAACATTCACTTGGAAGGTGAAGGTTTTTTGCGTGTAATTCCAAGGCCCCGCAACGGCTTTTCCTGGCTTGGTGCCAAACATGGAAGAAAGGGGCAAGGTATACTGCAGGGTGGTGCCATTTTGGAGCACGATGTCCACATCCACGGGGAGGGCCAAGGAACCCTTTCGGGACAATTGAATATTGGCCAAATTCCCACCCGTCGTATAAACCGTGTCCACCGCAACATCCGGAACTTTATTGGTCTCTATCCACTGATTCATGTACCAGTCGAGAACCATGCCCGATTCCTGCTCGGCGATGCGCAGGAAATTTTCGGGGCGCGGATGTTTGAAGGCCCATTCCTTTTTGTAGCGCTGCATGGTGGACCAAAAGGCTTTTTCGCCAACGATGCCACGGAGCTGAACCAAGAAGAGAGAACCTTTCATGTAAGCCGCCATCTGGTAAGGGAACTTGCCATCAAAGTAGTTCGCCAAAGTGCTCGCTGGCTCCATCCAGTCTTCGTGGGCGACGCGTCCATAGCGGCCGAGATAACCCAGGTGGGCATTCGGGAAATTCTTCCCAGTAACCACATTCATCGCCTCGTCCTCCGCAAAGCTGGTGAAGCCTTCGTCCATCCAATAGTAGCGCTGCTCATCCGTGCCGAGCATACCGTAAAACCACATGTGTGACGCCTCGTGTATGATGGTACCGAGTAAGCCGTCGTAGTCGCCATGCACCTGAAGCAGGGTCGCCATCGGGTACTCCATCGCCCCCTCACCGCCTTGTACCACACTAAACTGCGGCCAATCGTAGCTGCCAAAGTGCTCGTGCATGAAAGCGAAATAGGCCTCTACATCCGCTTGGAGTTTTTCCGTGGACATGTACTTGCTGGAGGCGCTGTCATTTTGGTAGAAAAAGTGGATAGGCAAACCGGAAGCGGTGACCCGAATGTCGTGCTGCAGTTCTTTGTCCGCTACCCACGCAAAGTCGTGGACCTTTTCGGCCTTAAAACGCCACGTGATGCGGTCCTTCTTTTTAAACTTCACGGGTTTGGCTGAATAGCCATGGCCAATCTCTTCGGGGTTCTGGAGGACGCCTGAGCCACCGATCAT
>DLWR01000196.1 GCA_003444795.1 Cryomorphaceae bacterium | reverse complement strand
CCGTTTCCCGGGGGAGGCCTTAGAGGAAATTTACGCCGGTTTGCTCCTGGCATGCTCGCGCTACGGTGTAGACTTGGTGGGTGGCGATACGACGTCCAGCCAATCCGGCCTGGTGCTCAGCGTCACAGCCGTAGGTCATGTGGCGAAGGGGAAATCGGTTCGACGCGATGGTGCTCAAGCAGGTGATTTGCTCGTAGTGACGGGCGATTTAGGTGCGGCCTACATGGGCCTACAGGTGCTGGAGCGGGAAAAGGCCGCCTTTCAAGCCAACCCCAACCTGCAGCCAGAATTGCAAGGGCATGAGTATGTATTGGAGCGGCAGTTGAAGCCTGAGGCGCGCAAAGACGTGGCAGGTTTGCTCGCAGAATTGGGCGTGACGCCCACCAGTATGATGGATATTTCGGACGGTTTGAGTTCGGAAATTTTGCACCTCGGAACCCAAAGTGGCGTGGGCTGTACCATCTATGAGGACAAGATCCCCATGGACCCGCAGATGATGCATTTGGCGGAGGAATTTGGCATCAATCCCATCACGGCAGTCCTGAACGGAGGGGAAGATTACGAACTCCTATTCACGATGCCCATCGCGGAATTTGACAAGATTAAAGCCAATCCCAATTTGACGCCCATTGGCCACATGACGGAGGATAAAGTCTTCCAGATGGTTACCAATGCAGGCCAGACTATCCCCTTGGAAGCACAGGGCTGGAAAGCCTTCTCCGCGGAGTAATAAAAAACCCCGCCGAGCAGCGCTCAGCGGGGTAGGAAAGGTTTAGTGGAGGCCTACGGTTTACTGCTTGTCAAAGCCGTACTCCGTGGAAACGGTGGTGCTGCCCAAGGTGGGATCTACCTCCGTCACTTGATTGCGAATGCGCATGCTGGTCTCCAGGAAAGACAGCAATTCAAAGCCGATGGTTTCACCCCCGCTGGTCATGTACAAAGAATCAGCGGTCACACCGCCACCATCTACGGCATACCAAGTGCCCGTGCTATTGTCTACGATGTCGTCGCCCATGGACTGACCCATCACGTTGAGAACGACGCGAACATCTTGGTTCCACGTAAAGGTGTGGGTGCCGCCATCCACATAGACCAGCTCTAGGGTGTTGTTGGGACGAATCAAAGAATCTTGACCAGTGAAGGAGATGGCTTGGCCCGCAAAGTCAAAGCTGCCGCTCATAGCAACATCGTTGAGATTCCAAGTTCCAGCCAATTTTTCTTCCAAAGAAGGTTCTTTAGTACAGGCCATCAGCAAGGCGCCAAGGGCAACGAGGGAAAGGAGTTTTTTCATGTGTTTAGGGAGGATTCGAGAGTTCACCATGTGGGCTACTAAAACAAACGGCGTGCCAAGGGGCACGCCGTTTGAGCGGTTTCAAAAAGAATTTTTTTTACTGCTTAGCGAAGCCAAATTCGATGGTCATGTCCACGCCTTGACCTTGGAAATCAACCACCTGCTGTGTGCGCAAGCGAACGCTGCTCTCCAACAAGCTGAGAACCTCGTACTTGGTCACGGTGCCGTCGGTGCCCACCAAGTGCACAGAATCGGGCGCAACACCGCCGCCATCAATGGTCAACCAAGTGCCAGAACCGCTTTGAGCCCAGGGCACATCCAAGGTCGTACCGGCAGAAACGCTCAACGTTGCGTCCACCGCATAGGTGACGGAGTTGGGCTCCTGCACCAAGGTAAATATCGAGGTGGCAGCAATCTCCTTGTCATTGGCCACAATGGGGATATCCTGGCCCCCAAAGGAAATTTGGCCAGAAGCAATGATGTCGTTCACGAGCCAAGAGCCTTCTAGGCGATCGGCCAAGGTGGGATCTTTCTTACAAGCAGCGAGTGCAAAAAGAACGATGGCGGTAGCAAGTATCTTTTTCATTTAAGAAAGGTAGTCAATTACTTGGATGTTAGAGATGCGGACAAAAATTCGCGGTTCATACGCGCAATGTTTTCGATAGAGATGCCCTTGGGACATTCTACTTCACAAGCGCCGGTGTTTGTACAGTTGCCAAACCCTTCCAAATCCATCTGCTTGACCATATTGAGTACGCGGTCCGCCGCTTCTACTTGGCCCTGAGGAAGGAGGGCGAATTGGCTCACCTTGGCGGAGGTAAAGAGCATGGCAGAGGCGTTCTTACAGGTCGCCACACAAGCCCCGCAGCCAATGCAGGTAGCTGCATCAAAGGCGGCGTCCGCATCGGCTTTTTCGATGGGGGTGGCATTTGCATCGGGCAAGTTACCGGAGGTGTTCACAGACACATAGCCGCCAGCCTGGATGATGCGGTCAAAGGCGCTGCGGTCGACCATCAAATCTTTGATGACCGGGAAGGCCTTCGCGCGGAAGGGCTCGATGGTGATGGTATCGCCGTCGCTGAATTCGCGCATGTGTAGCTGGCAGGTAGTCACGCCGCGGCCTGGGCCGTGCGCTTCGCCGTTGATGAACATGGAGCACATGCCACAAATGCCTTCGCGGCAATCGTGGTCAAATACAACGGGGTCAATGCCTTGGCTGATGAGTTGCTCGTTGAGCACGTCGATCATCTCCAAAAAGGACATGTCCGAGGTGATGTCCTCCACCTGGTAGGTAGCCATATGTCCCTTGTCTTTAGGACCGTTTTGGCGCCAAACGTTGAGGGTAAATTTCATTTGTAGGAGCGTGTAATCAGTTTAACATTATCAAAGACCAGTTGTTCTTTGTGCAACTTGGCTTTACCGGGATCTTGGTCGGCAAATTCCCAAGCAGCCACGTAGGCAAACTCGTCATCGCGACGAACGGCTTCACCGTCTTCCGATTGGTATTCCTCGCGGAAGTGACCGCCGCACGATTCTTCGCGGCTGAGGGCATCGATACACATGAGTTCGCCCAGTTCGAGGAAGTCTGCCACACGGCCGGCTTTGTCGAGTTCGGGGTTCATCTCGTTCATCTTGCCGGGAACCTTAACCTCTTTGTAGAAACGCTCACGCAAGGCGCGGATATCTTGGATGGCTTTTTCCAAACCTTCTTTGTTGCGCGCCATGCCGCACTGGTCCCACATGATTTTGCCCAGTTCGCGGTGGAAGACTTCCACGGGCGTGGTGCCAGCGTTATTGAGGAACTTCTCCATGCGAGTGCGGGCGATATTCTCCGCTTCTTCAAATTCGGGCGAGTCCGTAGAGATGGTACCGGTCCGAATATCATCCGCCAAATAGGTGCCCACCGTGTAGGGAGCGACAAAATAGCCGTCCGCCAAGCCCTGCATCAACGCTGAGGCACCCAAACGGTTGGCGCCGTGGTCGGAGAAATTGGCCTCGCCCAAAGCAAATAAGCCAGGAACAGTGGTCATCAAATTGTAATCGACCCAGATGCCGCCCATGGTGTAGTGAACCGCAGGGTAGATCATCATAGGGGTCTTGTAAGGGTTGTGTGCGGTAATCTTCTCGTACATCTGGAAGAGGTTTCCGTACTTGCTCTCCACGACTTGTTCACCGAGCTCTTTGATTTGCGCAGCGCTGGGGTTGTGGATGCCTTTGATGTTGGCTTGCTCCTTGCCGTAGCGCTCAATGGCGGAGGCAAAGTCCAAATACACCGCTTCGCCTGTCTTGTTTACGCCAAATCCAGCGTCACAACGCTCCTTAGCGGCGCGAGATGCCACGTCACGTGGAACCAAGTTTCCAAAGGCGGGGTAGCGGCGCTCCAAGTAGTAGTCGCGATCGGCCTCGGCGATTTCCGTAGGCTTCAATTTGCCGGCGCGAATCGCCTCGGCATCTTCTTTTTTAGCGGGCACCCAAATACGCCCGTCGTTGCGCAGCGACTCTGACATCAAGGTCAACTTGGACTGAGAATGGCCACTGACGGGGATACAGGTGGGGTGAATCTGCGTGAAACATGGGTTGGCCATGTAAGCGCCTTTGCGGTGCGCTTTCCAAGCCGCTGTGACGTTAGAACCCATGGCGTTGGTGCTCAAGTAGAATACGTTTCCGTATCCGCCAGTGCACAACAAAACGGCGTGGGCGGAGTGGCGCTCCAATTCGCCGGTTACGAGGTCGCGGGCGATGATGCCGCGCGCCTTGCCGTCTACGACGACGAGTTCCACCATTTCGTGGCGGGCGTACATTTTTACACGGCCCTTGGCCACCTGACGAGAAAGTGCCGAGTAGGCGCCTAACAGGAGCTGCAGACCCGTTTGGCCTTTCGCGTAGAAGGTGCGGCTCACCTGGACACCGCCAAACGAGCGGTTGTCCAACAGACCGCCGTAATCGCGTGCAAAGGGAACGCCTTGGGCGACACATTGGTCAATGATGCTGGCTGACACTTCGGCCAGACGGTATACGTTGGCTTCGCGGCTACGGTAGTCACCACCTTTTACAGTGTCGTAGAAGAGACGGAAGGTGGAGTCGCCGTCGTTTTGGTAGTTCTTCGCCGCGTTGATTCCGCCCTGTGCTGCGATGGAATGCGCACGACGGGGAGAGTCTTGGAAGCAGAAGGCCTTGACGTTGTAGCCCAGTTCAGCGAGTGAAGCAGCGGCAGAGGAGCCTGCTAGGCCGGTACCTACCACGATGACGTCAATTCGGCGCTTGTTGGCGGGAGAGACCAAAGGAATTTTGGCCTTGTGGGTCGTCCATTTATCGGCTAAAGCGCCTTCGGGAATACGAGCGTTTAATGACATAGCGCGAAGTATCAGATCAATTCAAGAG
>DLWR01000088.1 GCA_003444795.1 Cryomorphaceae bacterium | reverse complement strand
GCGTCCATTTTAAGGTGTTGTTAAGCCAAAGTTAACACAAAATTTACATTGCGCCAACTAGTGTAAAATTTTTCTTAACAAAACCTCCCCCATCTTGGGAAAAGACTGCGTGCTCCAGCCCGCGATATGGGGCGTGATTAGCACCCGTGAATCATTGCAAAATGCTGAAAACCAGTCCGGTTGATCCTCTAAGCCCTCCAAGGAACTCTTCTCCAAGTCAAGCACATCTACGGCTACACCTCGGAGCTGATCCCTTTGCAATGCGTGCCAAAGCGCCTCGGATTGAATGACTTGACCCCGACTTGTGTTCAAGAAGAAAGGCCGTTTTCCGCATTTTGCGATGAAATCAGCATTGACCATACCTAACGTTTCCGGGGTCAGAGGCACGTGCAGACTGATCACATCCGAATGCTGCAGGAGTGTTTCCAAATCCACTTCATGGACATGGTTCGGGCTGTAGTTGGTTTTGTAACGATCGTAGGCCAAGGTATTCACGCCAAAGCCTTGGAGTCGCTCCGCAAAGGCGGATCCCATGTGGCCAAAGCCAATGATGCCAACGGTGCTCCCCTCCAATTCCCAGCCTGTGTTTTCTGCTCGAAGCCACAGGCCTTGCCGAACTTCACTGTTCGACCACGTTATCCGGTGAATGAGGCTGAGTAAGAGACCCATGCAGTGCTCTCCCACAGCCGTTCGATTGCCTTCCGGAGCGCTGTACAGGGTGACTCCTTGAGCGGCGGCCGCCACGCGGTCAATGTTTTCCACTCCCGAACCCAATCGGCCAATCCACTTGAGATTTGGGGCAGCTTGGAGTAGGTCGGCAGTAATTTTTACCCGGCTACGGACCAAAATCCCCACGGCGTCGTTCAAGTGGGGACCCAGAGCATCAACGGGCGTGTAGTACTGACGATTCAGGCTGTACCCTGCTGTCTCTAGTCCAGCTTCCAGCGCAGCATCCGTGGAATCTAGCGCGAGAACGGTGTTCACAAGAGTGCGTTTGCGATAGCGAAATAGATGCTCAAGCCCAGCACATCGTTCGTTGTGGTGATGAAGGGGCCCGTAGCCAAAGCGGGGTCAATCCCATAGTGGTCCAATACCCACGGGATGGCGGTGCCAAACAAACTGGCGAACAAGATAACTGCAAGCAAGGACCCTCCCACTGTGGTAGCGAAGAGCAAACCATGCCCCATGGCCCAACTGTAGAGGAGGATGACTAGGGCACAAATCAAGCCGTTGAAAAGTCCGACCCCTAATTCTCGGCTTAGGCGGTTCCACAGCTTCTTTTGGAGCGTGGAATTGGCAATGGCCTGCACCACGATAGCCGAAGATTGTACGCCCACATTTCCGCCCATAGCTGCGATCAATGGCATAAAGAAGGCAATTTGGGGAATAAGGATAAGTTCCGTTTCGTTGCGCGCAATGACGGTCGAGGTGAGGACACCCCCCAGCAAGCCGACCAGGAGCCAGGGCAGTCGAGCGCGGGTCATTTCAAACAAGCCGTCGTCGTTGCTGACCTCATCCGACAGACCCGACATCAATTGGTAGTTGCTATCTGCTTCTTCTTGGATGACATCCACGACGTCATCCAGGGTAATGCGTCCGAGGAGTCGCCCCAGCTCATCCACCACAGGAATCACGAATAGGTCGTACTTCTTCATGATTCTTGCGACTTCTTGGTCTTCGGTTGTTGAGGTCACTGACCGAACCTTGCGCTCAAACACCTCGGAAATGGGCGTTCGGGTGCTCGTGGTGAGCAATTTTTTCAGAGAAAGTGAGCCCAAAAGGACCTCATTGTCGTCCACTACATACACGGCGTGAACCACATCGACGTCTTCCGCTTGGCGACGCATTTCGCGAACACAACGAAGGACGGTCCAATTTTCATTGACTTTCACCAGTTCGGTCGCCATCAGAGAACCCGCCGTGCCCTCCGCATGGGTGAGCAGGTCTGCCAGGTCTTTCGCCAGCTCCAAGTCTTCCAAATTGGAAAGGACCTCGCGCTTTTTTTCCTCGGGCAACTCCGAAATCAAGTCTGCCGCATCGTCCGTGTCCATATTGTCCACGACCACCTGCGCAATCTCCTTACCGGTGTAGTTTTCTAAAATTTCGCCCCGAAGGTCCTCGTCAAAGTAGACAATGATGTCGGAGAACTGCTCGGGCGGGAGCATCTGCATGAGCTCAAGCACTTCGTCGCTGTCTAGGGCTTGGGCTACTTCGGCAATATCTGCCGCGTGAACATCTAGCAAAAGGCTTTCTACCCCGGCAGAATGCTTATCCTCCAGGTGTTGGCGCAGGGCCTTGATGTATTCCGGAGTGATTTGGAAGGCCATGGGTCATACTGTTTGCTAGAGCGATGAAATCATTAACCGTGAGCTGTTCAGCGCGTTGCTGGGCTAGGCTTTCCATCGGTCCCGTTTCCACAAAATTAAGGGATTTCAACGCGTTCCGCAGGGTTTTTCTGCGTTGGTTGAAGGCCGTCTTCACGACGAGCGCCAGATGTTTGGGGTTGACATCGGGCTGAAGTTCCTTTCGAACGCAGCGAATCACCCCACTTTTCACCTTGGGAGGAGGGTCAAAGGCTCCTTCGTCTAGCGTGAACAAATAGTCCACGTCGTAATAGGCTTGGGTGAGGACGGAGGTGATGCCAAAGACCTTGCTTCCAGGGC
>DLWR01000089.1 GCA_003444795.1 Cryomorphaceae bacterium | reverse complement strand
ATGGGGAAAACGCGGAAATGCTCCCCAGGGCGTTTTTTGCCGTTAAAGAGGTTCCAAAGTTCGGGGCGCTGGTTCTTGGGATCCCATTGCCCGAAGTCGTCGCGGTGGCTAAAGAAGCGCTCCTTGGCCCGAGCCTTTTCCTCGTCACGTCGTGCACCACCCATCAAGCAATCAAATTTGTGCGTTTCAATGGTTTCCAATAGGGTGGTAGTCTGCAATCGGTTGCGGTTGGCCGCCAAACCCGTCTCCTCCTGAACACTTCCGCGGTCAATAGAGTCTTGCACCAAACCCACAATCAAGCGCGTTTTCATTTGCTCCACAAAGGCATCGCGGAAGGCAATAGCTTCCGGAAAGTTGTGCCCCGTGTCGATGTGCACCAGGGGGAAAGGAAGGTTGGCGGGCGCAAAGGCTTTTCGGGCCAAATGGCTCACCACAATGGAGTCCTTGCCACCAGAAAAGAGGATGCCTGGATTTTCAAACTGGGCATAGACTTCGCGAATGACATAGATGGCTTCCGCTTCTAATTCGTCTAAATGGTCGTGTAAACTCATGCGAGGTGGTTGAGGATTTGTTGGCAGCAAGTGGCCAAATCGTTTTCAGCGGTCTGAACGCGTAATTGAGGCAGTTCAGGGGCTTCAAAAGGGGAGGAGATGCCCGTAAAGTCAGGGATGAGCCCCTGTCGAGCCTTCGCGTAAAGTCCTTTGACATCGCGGGATTCGCAGACTTCTAAGGGACAGTCCACATAGATTTCTACAAATCGGTCTGGGCCAACAATGCTTCGGGCTTTTTCGCGGTCGGCCGCAAAAGGACTGACAAAGGCGGTGAGGACAATGAGCCCGGCGTCTGCCATGAGCTTGGCTACTTCGGCGACGCGGCGAATGTTTTCCGTTCGGTCCGCCTCGCTGAAGCCGAGGTCGCCATTGAGGCCGTGGCGCAAATTGTCGCCGTCCAGCAGAAAGGTGTGGCGGCCTGCGTGGTGCAAAGCTTGCTCGACCTCATTGGCCAAGGTGCTTTTTCCACTTCCGCTCAAGCCGGTAAACCAAAGGACCTGCCCACTTTGCCCCAAGGCTTTTTCGCGATCGGCTGGCCCAATTTGGTAGGCTTGACGAACAACATGTTCAGAGGATTTCATCGCTTACAGGAAATACAAATACGTCAGAATAACGAAGGAATAGACCGCCGTTACCCACGCTCCGAAGCGCAGGTAATCGCGGGATTGGTAGGCGCCAGGGCCCATGACCATGAGATTGGTTTGGTAGCCGAAGGGCGTCAAGAAGGCGTTGGAGGCTCCAAAGGCGAGGGCCAAGAAGCCCTGTAGGGGACTGAGTTCGGGCTGGCTGGCAATGCAAACGGCCACCACCGGGAACATGAGGGCGACTGCCGCCACATTGGTCATCAAGTTGGTCAATACCGTCGTGGCGCTAAAAATCAGCAAAATCCAGGTGAAGGTGGACCAGGTTGACGCTGCAGGAATCTGTGATAAGGCGACGTTGATCAGGGTAGAATCCATCAGGGCTTTGGAGAATCCTAGGGCGCACATCAACACCACGATGAGTTCCCAATCCAAAGATTTCTTGAAGTCGCCCCACCCCAACCATCCAACGGATGCAAGTGCCGCAGCCATGCCAAGGAGCATCGTTAAAAAATCCAGTAGACCCGAAGCATAGGCGATGGCTAATCCAGCCGTTGCCGCCAAAAGCAGGCCTTTTTTGACCGGTGTCAAGGGCTGTAGGGGTGCCTGCGTCGTCAAACTATAAAGGTGCTTGGAGTCGGCCATTAATTCGTCATGGCGCGCACCTGCAATGACCAAGAGCAAGTCACCAGCCTGTAGGACCATGTCCCCAATGCGCCCTTGCATGCGTTCGCCTCGACGGTGGACGGCCACAATGGCGGCATCGTAGCGCTGCCGGAACTGGGAGCCGCGAACTTGGGCCCCTACTAAATCGCTACCCGGCGGTATCATGACTTCCACCAAGGCGGAGCTCGCTGCGCTCTGGGTCAAATCTTCTTGAGGCAGGGCTAGGCCGGAGTTGGAGCGGGTGAGTTCTCGGACTTCCTCCAGAGCGCCGGCGAAAAAGAGGCGGTCACCGCCTTCTAAAATTTCGGTGGGGCTCACGGGGGCAATAAGACGTTCGCCCCGCACAATTTCTACTAAAAAGAGGCCATGGACTTGGCGCAGTCCTGCCTCCTGAACCGATTTTCCCGTGAAGGGACTTTGAGGAAGGACGCGGGTTTCGACCGTGTATTCGCGCGATTTCTCCGCAGCGTCGACGGCGTGTTTGGGTAAAATTTGGCTCGCTAAAAGGGACATGGCGACAATGCCAACTCCGACCACCAACAGTCCCGGTAGAAGGTAATCGCTGGTGTGCAAAATCTTCAAACCATTTTCTTCGAGCAGGCCATTGAGCACCAAGTTGGTCGACGTACCTATCACGGTGAGCATCCCCCCGAGGGTAGCGGCAAAGGCCAAAGGCATCAAATAGGTAGAAGGGGCCTGGCGGTTGCGCAACGCCCATTGCCGAACAGGACCCATGAGCAGGGCGACCACCGCTGTGTTGTTCAAAACCGCCGATAAAAAGGCNGTTGGGGTGAGAACGCGCAAGAGGAAATCGCGGGGTGAGGCGTTTTGGGTCCAGCGCTGCAATGCCTGGGCAAGTCCCAGTCTTGCTTGGACTGCCCCAGCAAGTACCATTAACAAGAACAAAATGAGCAGAGAGGGGGTGGTCAGTGTTCCGAGGAGTTCGGCCGCCGAGAGCTGCCCGCTGAAGACCAAAAACAACCCGCCCGCGCCAAAGGCATGTACGGGCTTGACACGCTTCGAAAAAAGCGCTGCGACTACCAAGAGGTAGACCACGAGTAAAAGGGCTTGGCTGGGTTCCATGGCCGACAAAGATAGTATATCCTACTAAATTAGTAGGAAT
>DLWR01000175.1 GCA_003444795.1 Cryomorphaceae bacterium | reverse complement strand
CTCCTGCCGATGAAACAGAAATGAAGCAAGGGCATTGGGGTATATTTCTCGAAGGCATGGGCTGGGGCTTCCTTGCCTTGCTAATGCCCTGTATCTTCCCCATGATTCCTTTGACGGTGAGCTTTTTCTTGAAGCAGAGCAAGACCCGTGCGGAGGGGCTGTCTAAGGCCATCACCTACGGCATTAGCATCAATGTCATCTACGTGGCATTGGGTCTATTGATCACCTTGATCGCGGGTCCAGATGCGCTCAATGCCATGGCGACTCACCCGTGGTTCAACCTCTTTTTCTTTGCCCTCTTCGTGGTTTTTGCCTTCAGTTTCTTTGGGGCATTTGAAATCACCTTGCCGAGCAAGTGGGTGGATGGCTCGGATAATCTTTCGCAAAAAGGAGGCTTAATCGGCGTGTTCTTTATGGCGTTTACGTTGGCACTCGTGTCCTTCAGCTGCACGGGCCCCCTGATTGGCTCCTTGTTGGTTCGGGCTAGCCAAAGTGGGGAATTGCTCGGTCCAGCCATGGGCATGTTTGGATTTTCGTTCGCTTTGAGCCTTCCCTTTATGCTCTTTGCCGCCTTCCCAAGCTGGTTGCAATCGCTGCCCAAATCAGGCGGATGGATGAACACGGTGAAAGTCGTTCTTGGTTTCTTGGAATTGGCCTTTGCCTTGAAATTCCTCTCCACGGCAGACATGACGTGCCAGGCACATTGGGTGAACCGCGAGCTTTTCTTGGCCATTTGGACCGCTATCGCCTTCTTGATTGCCTTCTACCTCTTTGGCGCGTTCCGAATGCCCCACGACGACAAAGTCGAAACCTTGAGCGTGCCGCGAATGCTCTTTGGAACGGTCTTTTTCATTTTGGCTTTTTACCTACTTCCCGGCACCTTTGGAGCGCCAGTCCGATTAGTAGCCGGATTCCCGCCTCCCGCACATTACGCCGAGTCTCCCGGCGGTGCCTACCTAGGGGGTGGTGCTGAAGCTGCGGGTTCAGGGTATACCGGCACGGCATGTCCCGAAGGCCTTCCCTGTTTCAATAGTTTGGAGGATGCTAAGGCCTATGCCAAGCAAGTCAACAAGCCCATCATGTTTGACTTTACAGGCTGGGGATGCGTAAACTGCCGAAAGATGGAAGAGCAAGTTTGGGTGGATCCAGAGGTACATCGCATGCTTCTGGAAGAGGTGGTTCTGGTCTCTTTGTATGTGGATGAGTTTGTGGAGCTCCCCGAATCCGAACAGTACACCAATGCGGCCGGTCGAAAAATCAAGCGCGTGGGCCAAAAGTGGAGCGATTTTGAAGCTACTACCTATGGCGCCAATGCACAGCCCTACTACGTCATCGTAGATCCCCATGGCGATTGGACCCCCTTGAATGGATTCGCCGCTTGGGATCCCGACGTGGCCAAATTCACCGCTTGGTTGAAGGAGGGCATTCAAGCATACCACAGCCGACACTGATATGGTTCTAAAGGCAGCGGATATAGCAGACATCTTTGGGCAAGCCATCGTGGCATACCATGCCCAGGACCTGTTAGATCCTGTATGCCCCCAGCTGGAAGGGGCAAATGCTTGGACCCAATTCCTTTTTGAAAAGTGCTGGATCGATACGGTGCAATGGCATTTGGAAGATGAAATCCGACGACCCAATTTGGAAGGCTCGGCCGTCCTGGCGCTCAAGCGCAGAATTGACGCCTTAAACCAATCCCGCACTAATGCCGTGGAAGCCATGGACGTCCGCTTGCAAGGATTTTTGCAACCTGTGTCGACGGAAACCGCCTCAGAACTTCGCACAGAATCCTTGGGATGGGCCTTAGACCGCCTTTGCATTTTGCAGTTGAAACTCTACCACATGGAAATTGAGGCAACACGCGAAGGCGGACCTGCCAGTGCGGTTTCACGACTTGAAGTTTTGCAGCAACAAAACCAACAACTCGCCGGGGCAGTGGATCAATTCATAAAGGATATTCAGGCCGGAAAAGTGCGCTATCAACCCTATGCGCAGCACAAATTGTACAACGATCCGGATACCAATCCCGCGCTCTACGGCGTTAGCTAAGCATGGCTGAAAAGCGGATTGCTATCGTTCGATTTTCCGCGTTGGGAGATGTCGCCCTTCTGTGGCCGGTTCTTTGCCAAGTGGCCCAAAGCTATCCAGACTACAAGATTACCTTCTTTACGCGCCCGGCCTTTCTGGAACACTTGCCCGACCATCCTGGTATAGAAAAAGTGGGGCTTGATGTAGACGACGCCTATGCTTCTCCAGTTTCTCTCTTTCTGTTCTGGTGGGGCTGGTTGCGCAGTACCTATCCGGAGGCATGGGTGGATGCTCATGCGCATCTGCGATCAATGAGTGGTACGTGGCTTGCGGCGAGGTTTGGCGCTCGCGTGGGAAAACTCGAAAAGCACCGTGCTCTCCGAAAAGCCTTTTTGGCGAAAAACGTCCAAAAACTTCCTTTGGTGCAGGAGAGCTATGCGAACGCATTTGCCCAAGCAGGTTTTCCGATTGAATGGCCCATAGCGCTCCCAAACGCTTCCAGACCTTTGAGCTCAACCCTTCTCCTAGCCCCTTTTGCGGCGCATGAGAGCAAGCGAATCCCACTTGAAACGGCCTATGCATTGGCTGCCTGGTGGCAGGGGCTAGGAGGGACGGTAGTCCTCATGGGACATTTTTCAGAAATAGACGGGTGGAACGGACCCAATGTCCTTTTCGCGCGACCTGATCAAGAGGCCTCGCTATGGGCGGAAGCGGCAGTTGCCGTGGTCATGGATTCGGCCAATCAACATTTGGCGGCGTTGCACGGAACCCCTTCGGTCACGGTGTGGATGGGAACGGCACCCGAAGCAGGTTTTGTACCGGTACACCCTGGAGAACAAGAGCATGTGCAATCCAGCGGACTGTCCTGTTCGCCCTGCTCTATTTACGGCACGTCAAAGTGTTCGCGGGGCGATTTTGCCTGCCATCAGATTCCGTTGGCTCAAATTCAAAAAGCCATTGCGAAGGTGGCTCGAACCGATTTGCCCCTGCACGCGTTGTAGGGTCATGCAAGAATTGCGGTACCGTTTACGTCAAGGCGAACATATTGTGGGCTACCTCCGCGTGGTAGGAAGCACGCATTTTTATTCCAAGGATAGTTTTTGGTGGAATGGGGAGCCTATTCCACATGCGGCGCAGGATGCATGGACAGGCTTGAAAGACCGAAACAACACCCACCTCTATTCCGGGGACATCGTTGAGTTTGAGCCCATTCCGGGGGAAGATCTGGACATGGGGGCGATGCTTTTACGCAACGGCATTTGGGTCCTCAAGAGTGTCACAACAGATACCGAATACCCCATCCATGCATTGGGCCTTTCACTCTACCAAGGCAAGGATTTAAACTGGCTATCCTACTTATTTCTAAACACAGAATTGGCCGAATCCTGGGGCATCTGGGAGGACTAATCATTTGTACCCAGCCGAAGACGATTGAGGCGTAAAGAATGTGGCAACTTGCTGCCATGGTACTAGAATTCTCAACCTGGTCAAGAAATAACCAATGGGTGCAGCTCCAAGTGAGCATGGAGCCAGGTTATAAGTTCCAATGGGTGGGCCGACGCGATGGCCACCAAATTCCTCAGCGGTTGCACGCGGCATTCCGAACCTTCGGGTGGAAATGGCCTGGAAAGCGCATTACGGTGCTAACACAACCACCAGCGGATCTCCATGCGGGCAGCGATGCGGCTCTTTCCGTTGCCGTGTTAGTGGGGAGCCGGCAATGGCCGATTCGCGTCCAGGAAGTCTATTCCCTGTATGGGTCTGTCGATCTCTTTGGGAAGATTCTTCCTGTTCCCGGCGATGTGCTTCCCGAATCTTGGCCCGCCTCCAGCAGGTTCCACCTCGTGCCCATGGAATGGAAGCGCCATTTTTCGGGCAACAATGCTGTGGTTGGGGTGGGAACGCTTCAAGACATTCAAAACTTCTTGCATCATGGGATGCGCCGTGATCAGGGGGCTTCGGTTCAGAAAAAGGAAATAATTTGGCCGGATCTCCGGCTTTCTGAGGACCTTCAATGGTTCTTTTTGGTGGTAGCCGCAGGGGCCCATCCTTGCTTTCTCATGGGACCACCAGGTACGGGGAAGACGCAAATGGCTCGCCTTTGGTGGAAACTCTTGGATGTAACATGTGAAGGGGGTCAATTTCTCGAGCCTATGCCCCCACGCAGCGCCCATGTACCCATAGGGAGTTGGCTCGAACGGACGGAAGGTGGCTGCCTCTTTTTGGATGAGGTAGGGGAGTGGCCCCTCAAAGCTTTGGAGGCACTTCGAAAACCTCTAGAAGAGGCACAGTGTTCCACCCTCTACATTGCTGCCAGCAATCCCTGTCCGTGCGGCTTCCAAGGTCATGCATCGCGGCCTTGTACCTGTCCGCCTGGTCGAATTCAAGCCTATCAGCGCCGGTTTTCGGGACCATTCTTGGACCGCTTTCAACTCTATGCCTATGTGCAAGCTGATCCCAGCGACGAGTCCGTAGTGTGGTCTGAAGTTAGGCACCGCCTGAAACGAGCACGCGCAATGCAATCAAAAAGAGGGCTAGGCTTAAATGGTCAATTACCGGCTGATTCCCTCGGGAAAGCACTGCTGGTTCAGGAGGCCGCCTGGACGGATCTCCGGCTGTGGCAACAACGCACCGGTATGGGCGAGCGCTCCGTGCACGCGGTCTTGCGGGTGGCTAGGACGATGGCCGATTTAGAGGAAAGTGTTGGGGTACAGCCGAGGCATATTCGACTGGCCGCGCATTGGCATTGGTCGAATCAGGGCCTTATTTCCAAGTCCGATCTTTGGGGTCCGGCGCATTCTTGGTCCACATTAGGGGCCCCTCGCAGCCCGCGACCTCAATCATCACAGCCGTAGGGCTACCGAAGTAGGTGAGCATTTTACTGCGCCAGTTGCGGAAGTATTCCACACTGAATTGAGGGCAGGGCAAGGTGAGGACAGAAATGGTGGTTCCGTCAATGACCACGATGGTGGGATCTACATGTTCGACGGTACGGGTATCACGGCCAGGCCGAATGGAGGCCCCGTCCATGAAGTCGGGAAGCCAGCGCTTCATGGCCCAGTTCAGTTCATCCATGTCCGCAAATTGAAAAACGTGCACGAAGAGGTCAAATTTGACGTTTCGCTCTAAGTTGTCCAATTGCTTTTCCAGGCCCTCCAGCTTGAAGTCCGTTCGGAATTCAGGGCTCTCCTT
>DLWR01000119.1 GCA_003444795.1 Cryomorphaceae bacterium | reverse complement strand
ACAGTTCGGTCTCTATCTACTATGGGCGTTAGAAATTTGAGGGGAGCTGACATTAGTACGAGAGGACCGTGTCGGACGCACCTCTAGTGTACCTGTTGTGGCGCCAGCTGCATCGCAGGGTAGCTATGTGCGGTTGGGATAAGCACTGAAAGCATATAAGTGCGAAGCCCACCTCAAGATGAGATTTCTCTTAAGGGTCGTTCAAGATGAGGACGTTGATAGGCTACAGGTGTAAAGGCAGTAATGTCACAGCCGAGTAGTACTAATTACCCGTGGATTTTTCATCCAGATTGTTTTATGTTGCTTCCAATTTGTCGAAAACCTTGTAAAAACATGGTGGTTATTGCGTTGGGGATCACTTCTTCCCATTCCGAACAGAATAGTTAAGCCCAACTGCGCCGATGGTACTGGATAAAACCGGGAGAGTAGGTCGCCGCCATACTTCTACTAAGCCTCACCCACGTGGTGGGGCTTTTTTATTTGCGTAATTTTCCACCATGCAACGACGCCTCTTGATAGCACTGTTTATGGGACTTTGGGGCGGTTGTGCCGCCTTTGGGCAGGACTCCCCGGAACAGGCTTCTGCGGCTCCCGATACAGTCATACTGTCGGATTCTTTTGGCAAAGAATCGGATAGTATTGCGGCACCAAAAGGGCATTTTGAAGAGAAGTGGTTTGAGCTTCTATCCTCTGGGTACACTTCTGGCTTAGGAACGCCCCTTCCAGCGGTCCATTATCGGAATGACTTAAGTCGTACGGTTGTGCTGAAGGATTTAACAATAGGCTCTTTAGGCGCACCACGGTTGTGTTTTATGCCAACGTGGTTTAGCGATTTTAATGCACTGAAGCAAGAGGGTTATCCCCTTTATTTTAGAAAAGGTCCTATACCTAGTGTAGAGTGGACCTACCAGAGTAGCCAGGGCCGTGGACAGTATTTTGAATTGAACGCGACGGCCCCTCAATCTGCCAATAAACATTGGAATGTCCACTACGGACGGTTGCAAGCCCAAGGGCAGCTGTACAATGAACGCTACGGGGCGGATCAGCTTATTGTGATGCATGAAGCACTTGATAGCGCTGGCACATGGGAGTTCAAGGGGAGTTTTAGTGCTATCCAAGGAACACGGAATGAAACAGGTGGGGTGGAGGATCCCAGTGTTTTGATGGAATCTGCCACCTTTCAATCTAATCGTGCACTTGTGCCTACACGTTGGACAACGGCAAAATCCAGTGCCACAGAAATCAGCGGCTGGGCAAGTTTAAAACTCCACAAGAAGTGGGTGATGACATATGCTGGGGAGCAGCTTGCACGAAGTTTCCAGGGCCCAGCTTTAAGTTTTATAGATACACTGTCAGCGCGGACGCATGATATATGCATGGGTCGTATGTATGGTGTCCATGGCATTAGTTCGGTGCGTGTGGGGGTCCTTCAACGGGGTCAGTATGAGAATGGCGTGGATAGTTCCTTTGGCGTCACGTGGGATCCCTATGTGGGGCTTGCCAGGGGCTCATCAGAAGTCAAGTACCACGTAGCTTCTGGCAATTACAAGGTGGCCCTAAATCGAGTGCTAGGCACCTCGTTTAACTTGACGGCTGAGCGAAACTATGCCCCTTTTTGGTCAGGTCAAGAAGTCCGTCAGCCCTCGATGTTTTCGGCCTTTATGTGGTTTGCCAAGGGAAGGGTTGCACTTCGCTTTGAGGAATACAGCCAGAGAAATCTTTTGCTTGCTCAGAATGCGGAGGACCTCGGTGTTTGGACAGCGACACCGGCCAGTCGATTGGTCCGAGTGCATTGGGTCAATCCGTTATCCTTGGATAACACAGGAAAGCCTTCCAATTTGAATTTTATGGCCACTTTCACGTGGACCTCGGCACCGGAACTAATGACCCCCCCGGTATTGCTCAAGGCGGCATGGGATCGTCAATGGAATATCAATCCCAACACGCAGTTTTTCTTGGCGCTAGAGGCGATTGGCTGGGCAGGCTTTTGGGCACGTCCGGTCTATGTACCGGAACGCGGACAGTTCGCCTATTCTCCCAACTCGGGCACCATAGCGCCCAGTGGAATTGTTACGCCGCTGGCGGGCATTCGCTTCAAGAAAGAGGCCGAATTCTTGGTGAAATTCCAGAACGCTAACCAAGGTTGGATACCGAATACCATCTTCTTGGCGGAAAACTACCCGGTAGCAGCCGCCGCAGTCCTTTTTGAGGGGCGTTGGCGGATGTTCAACTGATGAGCGAAATCTCCTTAGGAAGGCTCATTAAACGTTAAAAAACAATTTAAAAGACAGGATAGTCTTCGTCCATGGGATCGATAGCTCCCGTTTGGAACGCATCGTTGGCGGCGGCATTCATTTTAGATTCAAATACCGTGGGCATTCCGCCACCGCCGTGGTGGTGATCCAAGTCCGAGAACTTGGCCATGGCTGCTTCAAATTTGAGACGAACATTATCCAGCGAACCGTTACGGTGCTTGGCGATTATCAATTCAGCTTGCCCATCGCATGGTGTACCATCGTCATCCCATTCGTGGATCTGGTAGTATTCTGGACGGTAGATGAAAGAAACGATATCGGCATCCTGTTCAATCGCACCAGACTCCCGCAGATCGGAAAGCAAAGGACGTTTGCTT
The DNA here is from genome assembly GCA_003444795.1 of Cryomorphaceae bacterium. Lineage (GTDB taxonomy): Bacteria > Bacteroidota > Bacteroidia > Flavobacteriales > Schleiferiaceae > TMED14. The sequence goes on along the minus strand of DLWR01000119.1, from coordinate 156 downwards.
CCGCCGCGGGTTTCTACCGCCCGGCTCAACTGGGAAAGGGGAATGACCGGAATTTCCAATTCCTTGGCGATACTCTTCAACGAACGCGAAATGGTCGAGATTTCTTGTTCGCGGTTACCTCCTGCTTCGCCAGTGCTTGCGGTCATCAATTGCAAA
>DLWR01000105.1 GCA_003444795.1 Cryomorphaceae bacterium | reverse complement strand
GCATGAGGCGTGTCATCTGATTGGGGATAGCCGCCAAAACGGCCGTGTATTCCATGGGGGCATCTTCATGTACTTCCCAAACGCTCTCCAATGGGGTCCAAATCATGCTGGCCCACTGGGGAGCTATAGGGCTGACGATGCCCACCACGTGGTAGTCATGGTGGTCGTGGTCTCCCAAATCCTCGACTGTTCCGTGACTTCCGTGAAAGTGATCACCCAGTTCCAAGCCCGTTTTGCGGGCTACCTCTGCGGATAAGACAACCTCCAAGGGAGCTTGGGGCCAACGGCCTTTCAAGTCGCGCGTTTGGATATGGTTCCAGGTCGCACTGTCGCAGCCCAGAATTCGAACTCCTTGGTAATTATCCCCGTAGGCCAATCGTCGAACCTTTTGGAGATCAGGATGACTCAGCCATTTATCCGCCTCAGCACGTGGCACGTTGCCGGTTGCTTGATCCACGTGAAACACGTTAGCGAGGATGGCTTGGGTGGGTGAGCCTTTGGCGACCAATAAAAGGTCAGTACCCTCTAATGTGCGTTTGAGTTGCGCCTCTACGTTGGATTCTAAGCGACTGGTTATGGCTAGTCCTAGCAGCCCAAGTGCCCAAATCAAGGCAATGAATGCACTCGTGGCTTTGCGATGCCAAAGGGCTTTAAAGGCAAAGGTCAGGGCTTTCATGGCAGAGTGATGATTTGGTCCACGTATGGGGCTAACCGGTGGTCATGGCTGGAAATAAGCAGGGCTTTGTCGCCTAATTGGGCTCTAAACAGCTGCAAGAGCTTTTCTGCGTTGCTGTCGTCCAGTGAAGCGGTGGGTTCATCTGCCAAGAGCAAAGGAGCGGATCCCATGAAGGCGCGCAGGGCACTTACCCGTTGCTGTTCGCCTAAACTCAAGCTCTGGGCAGATTGTCGACCTTGACCTTCCAGACCTACACTGTTGAGGTCTGCACCGCTCTGCGGGAGGCCTTTGCACCAAGCTGCCAAGGCGAGGTTCTCATTCAAGGTGAGGCTGTTCCAAAAGAATGCCCGTTGTGGCATGAAGCTCAGTGCGTCGCGGCGCCATTGTTTTGGCGCGCTTTTTCCTGCTACGAGGCTTCCATAGCCGGCTATGGTCACTGAGCCTTGGTGAAAGGGGATGAGGCCAGCTAGCGCATGCATCCAGGTGGACTTACCGCTTCCAGAAGCGCCCTTAAGCAGAACCACCTCGCCTTTCTGGACCTCTAGAGGTGGAAATGTGAGGGACTTCAATGGGCTGAGTTCAACCCTAAGTGTGCTGGTTTGGAGGATGGTGGCCATCGCTTCAAAACTACGGCTTGGGCCGGTAACATGTGTCTACCATGAAAAAAGCCTGTCCCTTAAAATTGCCCGCAAAACTGGCTTCCTAGTTCCCTCTTTTGGGATGCTATGGGTATCAAAGTAGGTGCTTTCAGCGTTGGAACGTGCGGGCAAGAAGCTCGTCCTAGTATTCTAGAATGGAGGAAGCCCACGTAAAACCCGCGCCAAACGCTGCCAAACACACCGTGTCACCTCTTTTAATAGCCCCGCTGTGCACTGCCTCGCTCAAAGCTATGGGAATAGACGCACCGGTGGTATTTCCGTAGCGTTGTATGTTGTTGTACACTTGGCGGTCCTCGAGGCCCATTTTACCTTGGATGTATTGTGCAATGCGCAAATTCGCCTGGTGGGGAACGAGACAATCAATGTCTTTAGGTGTTTTGCCGGTAGCTATCAAGGCCTCCTGGATGACTTCCATGAATCGAATCACGGCGTTTTTGAAGATGAAATTACCGTTCATATAGGGTGCAAAAATCGCAGGATCTCCATGGGTTGCCTCAATTTCATCCAACCAATGAATGGCGGAAGGACCTTGCATGGAGAGCTCTTTAGCGTGCTTGCCTTGGGAATGGAGATGGACGGTTTGAACACCTGCGTGTCCCTCTGGCGCCCTGGATAGAATGGCAGCTCCGGCACCATCGCCAAAAATGACACTCACATTTCGACCCTCATTGCTGAGGTCCAGGACGGGACTCTGAAGCTCTGCCCCAATGACCAATACATTCTGGTACATACCGGTTTGAATGAAAGCATTGGCCACACCTAGGGCGTATACAAAGCCTGAGCACGCATTTCGAACATCCGTCGCCCCCACTGTGTCTAGACCCAGCATTTCTTGTACTAAAACCCCATTGCCCGGGAAATAATAATCTGGAGAAATGGTCGCAAAGACAATGTGGTCAATTTCAGCGGCTTCTATTCCTGCATGGTCAATAGCCATTTTAGCCCCTTCGTAGCCCATGCTGGCAGAGGATAAGCCATCTCCCTTTTCAACCCATCGTCTTGTTTGTATACCCGTTCGCTCTTGGATCCATGCATCATTGGTATCCATGTATTGGCTCAAGTGGTCATTACTAATTTCGGTGGGCGGAAGAAAGTGGCCGAGGCCTTTGATGTGTGCGCGGTGCATATAAAATTCGTCTTTAAGCTATGATGCCAATAAGATAGTTGTCAAAACAGTACCAAAAGGAACTTCTTACCTGGAAAGTGTCACTCCTCTACGTAATTCAAGTCTTTTCCAAAGGTCTCCCTCAGGCCAAAAACAGCCCAGTATGTTATAGCCATGACGACTACGGCCGTAAGAACTCCTGCCGTAATGTATTCGGTTTGACTCACAAAGAAGAGGAAGAGGGCCGAAATTCCATTCAACGAACCACGGACCATGTTGGGAATAGTGGTCGCAGCTGTGGCGCGAAGGTTGGTGCCAAAGTTTTCGGCGCCA
>DLWR01000117.1 GCA_003444795.1 Cryomorphaceae bacterium | reverse complement strand
ATCGACGAGCGCGATGTGAATGCTTCCCTTGGGGAAGGTCGGATAGGCGGCGCGGAGGACGTAGGCTGCTTCTTGGTGACTGCGCGGGGGGATGCCGTGGCTGATATCTACCAGTGGGGCTGCGCTCTGCGTGCGCAACATTTCCCCATAGATCGCCCCGCGGACTGCCGCCGTATCTGGATCGTTCCAGCCGTAGTCCGAAGTGAGGGTCACGATGGGCATAAATCGTACTTTTGAATGCTGTAAAAGTACTTGCTTCGGCCCACTTCCCTTTTCATGGAGAGAATTGTTCAAATTGAAGGCTTAGATCCACGGATTTTATTCGGGGAAAACAACGCGCGACTGAGCCAACTCAAGGGGTATTTCCCCAAGGTAAAGTTGACGGCGCGTGGAGAATGGATCAAGTGGGAGGGTACCGAAGGAGATGTCACGGCGTTTGAGGAGAAGCTGGATTTGATTTTTCGCCACATTGAACGCTTTGATGTGCTGACCGAGGCGCAATTGGAGCGCATTGTCCTGGACGACAAGCCGAGTATCTTGAAAAACATCAACGGCCACAACGACGTCATAGTTAACGGGGTTGGTGGCTTGCTCATCAAGGCCCGAACGGCCAATCAGCGCAAAATGGTGGAGGCCGTTGAAAACAATGACCTCGTTTTTGCCATGGGCCCTGCGGGAACCGGAAAAACCTACACGGCGGTCGCCTTGGCGGTTCGTGCCCTTAAAAACAAATCCGTCCGGCGGGTAGTTTTGACGCGGCCTGCGGTGGAAGCGGGGGAGAGTTTGGGTTTCTTGCCCGGGGACATGAAGGAAAAATTGGACCCCTACATGCAGCCCCTCTACGATGCTCTGCGCGACATGATTCCCGCGGAGCGTTTGGCCCAGTTTCTAGAAAACGGCACCATTGAAATTGCCCCCTTGGCCTTCATGCGCGGACGTACGTTGGACCGCTCCTTTGTTATTCTGGATGAGGCTCAAAACACGACACCCAACCAAATGAAGATGTTCCTCACTCGAATGGGACCTTCTTCGCAGTTCATTGTGACGGGCGACCCCTCTCAAATTGACTTGCCAACCAAGCAAGCGAGTGGACTGCCCCACGCCCTCAGTACCTTGAAAGGCGTTGACGGCATTGCGCATATCACCTTAGACGGCCGCGACGTGGTTCGTCACCCCCTTGTTCGTAAAATCATCGCCGCTTACGACGGCCAATAATTCCACTATGTCTACACTGACGCTCTCTGAGTTTGAATTTCCTGGACAAAAAGCCGTTTACCACGGGAAAGTCCGCGATGTATACACCCTAGCGGACGACCTTTTGGTGATGGTGGCTTCGGACCGTATCTCGGCATTTGATGTGGTTCTCCCCAAGGGTATTCCCCACAAAGGCCAGGTGCTCAATCAGATGGCAGAGCACTTTCTGACTGCAACCGCTGATTTGGTCCCCAACTGGCGTCAAGCCAGCCCGGACCCTGTCGTAACGGTAGGACGCCGTGCGGAGGCATTTAAAGTGGAAATGGTGATCCGTGGGTATTTGAGCGGCCATGCTGCTCGGACCTATGCAACAGGTGAGCGGATGCTCTGCGGGGTTCGCATGCCGGACGGGTTGAAAGAGAGCGATGCCTTCCCAGAGCCTTTAATTACGCCGACCACGAAGGAGGCCTTAGGCCAACATGACGAGGACATTTCGCGCGAAGACATCTTGCGCCGCGGTATCGTTTCGGAAGAAGACTATGTGCAATTAGAGGCGTATACCCGCGCCCTCTTTGCCCGTGGCCAAGCGATGGCCCGTGAGCGCGGCTTGATTCTCGTGGATACGAAGTATGAGTTTGGCAAATTGGCGGACGGCACCATCGTCCTCATCGATGAAATTCACACCCCAGACTCCTCGCGCTATTTCATCGCGGAGGGCTATGAAGAGCGCCAAGCCAAGGGCGAGCCACAGGTGCAGCTGTCTAAAGAGTTTGTACGCCAGTTTTTAATTGCGAATGGCTTTCAAGGCAAAGAAGGACAGTCCATTCCCGAGCTCACCGATGCGTGGGCGCAATCTGTTTCAGAGCGCTACATCCAATTGTACGAACTCGTGACGGGCAAATCCTTCCTACCAGCAGATCAAGGAGACATTGCGGGCCGCATTCAGACGAATGTGGAACAGTTCTTGTCTTCGTTGAAGCATGAATAAGCGTTTCATCTTCCTTACGGGCATCGTGATGGCCCCGTTCTGGGCCTCCGCACAGCTGTATTCCTATGGATTCACCGCTGGGGCACACGTAGCCCAAGTGGAGGTGGATCCCTTTTCGATCGATCCAAATCAACCTCTAGAAACCGTGGCCTTCACGGCAACGGGCGGGTATCACGCTGGACTTTACGCTCGATTTGGGGCGGGATTGGTGTACCTGGCGCCTCAGCTTTGGTATACCGAATTGAACCAAGACATTACCTATTCGGATGGGAGTGGGAGCACGAGCACGGTGCCTTGGACGCTACGTCGTCTGGATGTCCCTTTGGAGGTTGGCGTTAAAATGGGACCGCTCTTAGTGCTGGCGGCACCGGTGTGGTCCATCCCTATCGCCCAGGTTTCGAACGTTCAAACCATTACGGTAGACTCTGGTACGTGGGGCGGGCAGATTGGGCTAGGGGTCAAGCTCGGCGCGCTTCAGCTTACCGCACGCTACGAGGGTAGTTTGGCTCCATTTGCCGACCAAATTCAAATCGGAGGCGGCACCTATGCCACGGATAGTCGCATGTCGCAGCTCATCACCTCCCTGCACCTCAAACTTTAGAGACCTCCGCTGGTCTGCAGGCGTCCCGCCCAAAAAGCATCCGCGAGGAGGGAATTCAAATAGGGGCCTCCGTCCTCCACGGGGGTACACTTTTTTTGAAGCAAGGAAAAATCTTTGAGTTCTGAAGCCAGCTCAGAGGTCGTGTATCCCTTGAAGCGACCTTCGTCTACGAGGAACACCGTTTTCACGCCAGGCTTGCGCCCTTTATCGGTGAGGACCATACGCTTAGTGGGCCAAACGGATTCGCGCATGCGCTCCAAGGCCAAACTTCCCTGAAGGAGCCCCCCGAGGGTGGCTGCATCTTTCCCCTCAAATTCTAGGGCGCGTATGGCTTTGGCCACGCCTTCAACATGCTTGGGCAGGGCAATTTCTTCCGCGGCCTGTTGGCCTCGAACGGCGAGTCGCGCCAAGAATGCATAGCCTGCGGCCAGATCCTTGACCTGGAGCAGCGGCTGTTCCCGTCGTATACCCCGAATGTCCCACAGCATGCCGCCATCCGCCGTCTCTACCGGGAAAATGCCCATGCGCAGACTGTACTTGTCTTTGGGCGTGTTGTAGGCTGGACGTAGTTTTTTCAGGGCTAGGTGCTCCAAAATCTCCGCCAAAATCAAACTGCCCGTTTCTTCCACGCGCAGGGATTTTACCTCACTCTGCAGCGCCAAGGCTTTCTCATTGGTCGATAAAAAGTGGCGGTCGATGCGCACGCGGAGCTGATCGCTTTTTCCGATATAAATGACCGTGCCATCCTCATTGAAGAGGTAATAGATTCCCGTGGTCTTGACCAGAGGTTCAATCTGCTTGGAGAAGGGGTGCTTCCCGGTGGCTGAAGGTTGTTTGAGGTAAACGCCCTCGATGTATTTCTCCCGGTCTTTTTCTAGAAGGATTTGCAGAAGTTTCACCGTTGCACGTGCATCGCCATCTGCACGGTGCCGCTTGGCATTGGTGATACCTAATTCTTCACAGAGCGTGGCCAAGCCATAGGCAGGAAGATCGGGGATGAACTTTTGGGCCAAGGGAATGGTATCCAACACTGTTCGCTGGTAGTCGTAGCCCAATCGAGCAAATTCCTCCCGTAAAACTCGGTAGTCAAAGGGGGCATTATGTGCGACGAAGATGGCGCCTTCCGTCATTTGAACAATGCGTTTGGCCACCTCATGGAAGCGCGGAGCACCTTGAACGTCTCGCTGCTTGATCCCCGTCAACTTCTGGACAAAAGGCGGAATGGCACAGTCTGGATTGATCAAGGAAATGAATTGGTCCACAATGTCTTTGCCGTCGAACAGGAAGATGGCCACCTCAATGATGCGCTCTTCGCTGGGTTTTCCCCCAGTGGCTTCTAAGTCAATTACGGCGTACATAGGATCAATAGTTTCGGGCCCCAAATAGTGCGGACCCCACTCGAATATGGGTCGATCCCACTTCCATGGCTATGAGGTAGTCGCCGCTCATGCCCATGCTCAAGACGTGCCAATTCGGGTTGAGCGCAGCACCTTCGTCATAGAGTGCTTTCAGCCCTTTGAATTCGCGTTGAATTTGCGCGGCTTTATCGGTAAACGTGGCCATTCCCATCAAGCCGCAAATTCGCACATTGGGGAAATTACCCAAGGCCTCGGGGGAGAAAAGGGCGCGAACCTCGTCCGTGTCAAAGCCAAATTTGCTGTCTTCCTCGGCGATGTGTACTTGCAATAGGGCATCTACGGTTCGGCCCACTTTGGCCGCTTCCTGATCGAGCGCCTTCAACACTTTGAGGCGGTCCACCCCGTGAACGAGATGGACAAATCCAATGAAGTCTTTGATTTTATTGGTCTGAATATGGCCGATCATGTGCCATCGAATGTCGCTCGGCAGACGCTCGGCCTTGCCTTTGAGGTCCTGAACGCGGTTCTCGCCAAAGTCGCGTTGGCCGGCCTCATAGGCCTCTAACAGGGCTTCGTCGGGCTGCGTTTTGCTCACGGCCACTAAGGTCACCCCGGGAGCTAACCCTGATTGAATACGCGCCAAATTTGCCTTTATTTCCATGCAAAAAGGGTAATGCCGGAGCGGAGTTTGGGCTCGATGTAGGTGCTCTTCGGAGGAAGGTTTAATCCGCGGTCCGCTCCTTGCTTTACATCGGACCACAGGGGGGCTGGGAGGACAAAGACGACTTCCGTGCCTCTTCGA
>DLWR01000092.1 GCA_003444795.1 Cryomorphaceae bacterium | reverse complement strand
GCAATGAGGCATCCGAATGCGATTGAAAGGCCACGGCGGTATCGCGAAAATTGAAGTCCATATGAAGGGTCAAGTAGGGGCTCAAAGATACTTCACACCGCTTGCTGGGCACAGGGCTGAAAGAATTTTCCGACCTTTGAAACATGCCGCAAAGAGAAACCTATTTTGGGCCTTGGACCCTAGGCGATGAGGCCCTCGAAGCCTTGGACCAATGGCTAGAGGTACACCGCTCTAACTACACCCAGGTCTGCATTCTGACGGACGAAAATGTCCATGAGGCGGCTTTGCCGCACGTCTTGAGTGGCTTGGCACATCTCGGGGAATCTGCGGTTTTGGAGATCCCCCCGGGCGAATCCAGCAAATGCCCCGAATTGCTCAGCCAGCTCTGGATCGCCATGCTGGAAAACGGCATGGATCGTCACTCCCTCTTGGTATCGATGGGGGGTGGGGTAGTCACGGATTTAGGCGGTTTTTTAGCGGATACCTTCATGCGGGGAATCGATCACATCCTTGTTCCCACCTCGCTCCTGGGCATGGTGGATGCCAGTATTGGTGGAAAGACCGCCATTGATGTGGGCGGTTATAAAAATTTGGCGGGGACCTTTGCGCAATCTGAGGGCATCTTTGCTTGGCCTCCCGTTCTGAATTCTTTGCCGGAAGCGGAGTGGCGTTCTGGTTGGGCCGAATGTATCAAGCATGCCTTCCTGCAAGGCGGCGACCTTTGGGATGCCTGCCAGCAGGTGCAATCCTACGCGGAAATTCTCCCTCTACTGCCTGCCCTAGCCATGGCGAAAGTGGAGGTGGTTGACGCAGATCCCTTTGAATTGACCGATGCACGGAAAGCGCTGAACCTCGGGCATACGCTTGGCCACGCCATAGAAAGCGCCTTTGGTGGCGGAGTGTCGCACGGTGACTGCATCGCTGCTGGCTTATGGTTAGAGTCATGCATCGCGGAGGATTTGGGCCATCTCAAACCTTCACACGGCCAAGCCCTTCGAACGCTCATTGACCGGTGGTGGACAATCCATCTTCCATTGCCCGCTGAAGTGAATGCGTATCTTCACGGGGATAAGAAAAACCAATCCGGCAAAATTCGATTTGCCCTACCAGCGGGCCCCGGACAAGGAATTGTCCTCACTGAAGTGCCGGCAGGAATTGTGAAAAAGGCCCTAGCAAAGTATGTATAGCGTTCCGCTCCCACCCTCCAAAAGCTTAGCCAATAGAACTCTTACATCCCTTGCTGTCGCAGGCAAGTCTCTGCCCGATCCGGGACCTGATTGGTCGGAGGATATGGCGGCCATGCACAGAGTGCTCTCCGGGAAAACCGATGCAGGACATGCTGGAACCGCCTTTCGCTTTGGGATGGCCTACTGGGCCGCCCAGAAAGGTGTGAAAACGCATCTCACGGGGAGCAAGCGCTTGCTAGAGCGACCTATCGCTCCTCTGGCAGAAGCCTTACAAAGCTTGGGAGCTCAATTGAAACAGCGCAAAGACGGTTCTTGGGACATTGAAGGGGCCACTCTGACGGGTGGAAAGTTGGCCGTGGATGCTAGTATTAGTTCGCAATTCATTTCGGCCCTTCTCCTGGTGGAAACTTTGATGAAGAAAAAACTCCAGCTACAACTCCAAGGAGAGCCTGTGAGCGCCCCCTATATCTCCATGACGGAAGAGGTGCGTCAAAACCCTCAGTGGCCCGTGGAATCAGATTGGAGCGCAGGAATTGTTTGGGCCTTGCGTGCCTCCTGTATGGGCGAGTCAGTTCGCCTCCAAGGGCTTGGCCGTCGTTCTATTCAAGGGGATTCAGCATGGTCCCGGTGGGGATTGAATTTGGGATTTAGCGCCTCATACGAACCGGAAGGTTTAGTGATTCGCGGCTTACCTAGCCGTCCGACACATCCCTTGGAATTAGACCTCAAGGATACTCCGGATCTCACTCAGCCCATTGTTGCGGGTGGTTTGTTGATGCGACGTTCCGTGAAGTTAACGGGTCTGGAAACCCTGAATGGAAAAGAAATCCCGCGTTTGGATGCCTTGAAGGAGGCCCTTAAGATGCTCGGGTTGGACGTCAAAGACAGCGGCCCTACTTCCTTGGAATTTGATGCTAAAGCCTGGACTCCTTCCGAAACGCCTCTGGTGGTGGATGCGCAGGACGATCACCGTATGGCCTTTTTCTGGGCCTTGGTAGGGTTGGAACAACCGATTGAATTGGCATCTGAAGCCTGTGTAGCCAAAAGCTATCCCCTTTTCTGGTCTAGCTGGAGAGCATACGCCCCGTAAATGCTGGGCCCATTGGGCCGCAGAGATACGCGTAGCCATCCCTGATGACGCCCTCGGTCAAGTCGCAATCCCCCGCGCAGATAGTAACCCGGGCCAGACATTCTCAGCCTAGAAAATGAGGTAGGGGCATCTTCTCCTATTGTTCCCAGTGAAAGGTCCACCCGGAGGCCCTGCAGGCCAATTTGATGGTGAATGGCCCAGCCATGTTCCGCTACATGCATACCGAGTCGAACATCAACAACGAGTGTCGGCAGGAGGAGGTATTGCCCTTCCAGAAAGGGTCGTTCGCGCGCCTGGTAGATGCCCCATCTTGCTCGGCGCGTGCTATAGGTGAGCTGGCTTTTTTCTGACGTTGCCGCTAGGATCCAATGACCGCTTCGATACGGGAGGGTCAAACGCACACCACTCGGGCTAGACCACGGCAACCAGGCGCTTGGCCATCGGTTATTTTCACTCCTTCGCGTGAAGGAGAACAAGGTGCCATCGGAAAATCTCCACATAAACAGGCTGCACCATCCGGAGGGATAGATCAACGTTTGCCCATTCCAATGGGTCTGACTCATGCTCAAGCCCAAAGCCGGTCGACCTTGTACATAGGAGGCACTCACACGAGTTTGGTGCTTCAGGAGGTAGGTCCATTGTATCCCTTTCTCCGCTTGAAAGGTCCAGGTATGGCGCATGCGCTGGGAGCGGAAGAGGGGACCACCATAGGTGTAGGGTAGCACACTCAGCTGGCCTAACCGCCAACTGGAACCTGCTGATAATCCATGAAAATGCAAGGCAGGAAGCCAGCCCAAGGATGTGCGTTGAACCCCCAAGGAAAAAGGCTTTTGAGCAGTTAGAACCTCCCGACGCGGATAGCCCGTTTGAAAAAAGGCCTGCATCCATCGCTGTTCTTGCGCACTAATGCCCGTTGCGCCCCATTCGCCGGGAAACTGAAGGGGCCCCGTCTCACTTATATAGCGTCCCAGATTGAAAGCACTTTTCGGTTGTAAAAAGGGGATGCGATCGTAGTCAGAGGGAGGCCAATAATTAAATATCAAGGGTTGGTCCTGCCATTCGATGAGCAAGGCATAGATGGAATCACGGGTCTCAAAGGTGGCTTCCGGGTGCATCAACTGGTAGGCATTCCAGGCACTGTAGACGAGGCTATCGCTTTGCCCCAGTGCAGGCTGGACCGAAGCCAAGGCCATGCAGACACCCCAAACGAAACGGATGCATGTGTGCTGTTCCAGGTAACACGCCAATCGCCGGAGGTGCTCACAAATAAACGCGCACGTCCTTCCAACCCAGGAGGGTCGGCTTGGACGATGTAGAGGATGCCTGTGCTGGGGGAATACAGGGCAGAAATCCCAAAGAGCCACCCAGATTCCAAGTGTTCCCAGTAGGTAGCTGAAAGTCCAATATCCCCTTCTGCTAGGCGAAGCTGTAGCTGCCCTTTTTGGTAAGTGCTGAGTGTGGTATTCCATTGCGAATAGAAATAGGGAATTTGTTGTTCCAAGCCCCAGCCTATGGAAAGGCGCAGCCTAGAATTCAAAGCGAGGTGTCCAAGGGCCCCCACGAAGGGCTGCCCCCGGGCACTCGCGCAGGCATGCAGACTCAACGACTCGCTGTGCCAACGCAAACCTGCAGCGTTCCATCCCGAACCATATCCACTGTGTTCGATGTAGCCTTGCCACTGCGAACCCGACCCAGTCCAAGAGGTCCACGGGCAGAGGTCAAACTGCGCCAGCAGCGGCAGCGGAAGGAAAAGAAGGACGAAACGCATAGGACAAAGAGAGCCAATGTGAGGAGGGCAGTCGTCTTACCGGCGGTACAAACGACTAAAGACACCCACCAGGAAACTTCAGGACTCGGCACCCGGGCCTTTAGTCCAAAAAATCGGGGTATTTTCACGGCATGTCTCTCAATCGCTGGATACTCACAGGTTTGGCCATTCTGGCTCCATGGGCCGCTATGGCTCAGGCACCGTTGTATGCGGTGGTAACGGAGTCCATGCTATCGTCCACGGAGTCCTACAGAATCACTGATATGGCACTGGATACCAATGGATTGGTGTGGGTAACAACGGAGCAGTCCGGCATCTTGCGCTTCGATGGAGAGCGCTTTATTCGGATGGATGCGGCTCCTGAAAATCCAGACGACGAAGTGTACTACACGGCCATTGCCATGATTCGGCCCAAATTTTGGCTCGCGGCTGGAGATGGCGTCTATGCATGGAAGGGGAAAGAGTGGATGCAGACCACCTTTCCGGAGAAACATTGTGTGGATTTGATCAATACCGGCATGGGCCGGATATATGCGTTGGGATCAAACACCCTCTACTACCGCGGGGTAGCGGAGGACCGGTGGACCCAAGAAGACGTCCCTGGCCTTGAGGGGGCCTACCAACTGATCCAGAAAGAAGGGCTTTTGCTCATTGCCTCGGAAAGCGGTTTGTGGCTTCGAAATCCCGCAGGACTATGGACGCAGCTTTTAGATGAACCCGTTTCTTCGGCTATGCCTTTAGGTTCGGAATGGCTCGCGGTAACCCAAGACGGCCTCAAGCGACTTGGAGATGGTGGCTGGACCTTAATTGCGCCTGCGGTCAAGGGCTACCACAGTTTTGTGAGCACAGCTGATGGGCAAAATGCTTGGCTGATTGGGGAATCTGGTTTGTGGTACGTTCGAAACGATGGGGCTGCCTTGCGGCTCTTTAGCCAAGGTGGGCTTGAGCTTGAAACCCTTCAACACGGCATGGCTTCCGATGCGGGGGGTCTGCTGTTGGCTAGTGAAAAAGACTTGCTTCGCGTGGATCAACCAGAGCGCTGGTTTGACTTGCGCACCTTGCCCTACCGATTAGGCCCGGTGGAGCATGTCAGTGGTTTGGGCACAGACTCCTGCTGGTTGGCGACTACCAAAGGGTTGTATGCTTTGGGTCCAAAAGGACTGCACAGCCTTCCCAAGCCAGGTGCGGGCGTGGTGGCCGGCCTCTCCATCGAGAAGGGGGGCTTTGCCTACGGCGAGTTTGGCCTGAAATCCTATGCGCGAGGGGCCTGGAAAGCATCGGGTGTGACCGAATGGGTTTCGGGATTAAGCTGGAAAGGAGATAGTCTCTTGGTGCAAACCTTGAACGGCTGGATGCGCTTGAACGGTTCGGGACAGCTCGTGCCCTATGCGGGAAAAACGCCCACGATCTCTGACCAGGCGGGAGATGCCAAGTGGGTAACGGATGTGTTTGGATTGGCCTTGGAAGCCTCCTCCCGCCGGGTTGGCGAGCATTTAAAGCCGTCCCTTTTGATTCGCGGGGTAGAGCGTAGAACCAAAAAAGAAAACGACCCCGTCGTCTTGAAATTCGGATTCCGCGGTCTGCCTGCAGCCCGTGAGGCGGTGCCGGTGGAATACCAGATCAATGGTGGGGAGTGGGTGAATTTAGGTTTGGCCCGCCGGTTGGTGCTTGATCGCTTGAGGGCGGGCCGGTATGAGGTTCGCTTTCGAGCTGCGGCTCCTAATGGGGAGGTATGGGGCGAGCCCGTCTATACCATTGAGGTATTGCCCGCGGCATGGAAACGGCCCGAATTCTGGGTGCCCGCTGTGGGCATAGGCTTCCTGCTCTTGGGATTGGCGGGCTACATTGGGTGGCGCCGTTTGCGCGATCGACGCATTTGGCAAAAAGAGCGGGCCCAATTGGAACGCATGGCCCTTCGCCTTCAAATGAATCCGCATTTCACCTTCAATGCCCTGGAGTCTATTTCGGCCTTTGTGTTGGAGAAGAAGCCCAAAGAGGCGGTGACCTATCTGCACAAATTCTCGCGCCTGATGCGCTATACATTGGAAAATGCGGAAGAAGCCTATGTAACCTTGGAGAAGGAAAAACAGGCCCTCGAGAACTACATCGCCTTAGAGCAGATGCGCTTTGACCACGGGTTTCAGTGTGTCTTTCAGGTAGAGGAAGGTTTGGACACTCAAGTGCTGGGACTTCCGCCCATGCTAGTGCAGCCTCTGGTGGAAAATGCCATTCTACATGGCTTGCGGCCCAAGCTCAAAGCCGGTGCCACAGATGCTGTGCTCAAATTGTATATGGGTTTAGGTCCGGCTCCAGATACTTTGTTGATTCAAGTGGAGGACAATGGCGTCGGTCGCGAGGCCTCCAAGCAGCATAAAAGTGGGGATGAAGGGGAGAAGCGGTCAGCCGCTACCCGCATTCTGGAAAATCGCCTTCAAGCCCTGCAACAGGAAACGGGAAAGCTGCATTCCGTGGCGGTGGAGGATTTGGATGAAGGAACGCGCGTCTCGCTTGTGCTAGCGATGTACCAAGAATGGGACGATAACGATTAACTTGGGCCTATGTCCATTAGCGCCCTGATTCTTGATGACGAAGCGCAGAGCCGGAAGGCCCTGCTTGGAAAACTCAAGCTCTTTTGCCCAGAGGTGCAGCCTGTCTTGGAGGCATCTTCCGTCGATGAGGCATGGGAATCACTCCTTGGACATAAGCCCCAGCTCCTCTTTTTGGACATCCACCTTTCGGGGGAATTGGGCTTTGACTTGCTCGAGCGCCTGTCTTCCGACGAACCCGAATGGAATGGCTCCGTCGTCTTTGTAACTGCGCATGATGCCTATGCCTTGAAGGCTATAAAGTTTTCCGCGATGGATTATTTGCTCAAGCCGGTGGATCCTGAGGAGCTCGTGAAAGCGGTCCGAAAAGTGGAACTGAATACCGGCAGCGCCCAACGTCTAGGAGTCCTTGTGGACCACCTTCAAGAGCGGGACCGCAAGCTGGTCATCGCCTCGAGTGAGGGTATGCACATCGTTCGCATTCAAGATATCATGCGCTGCGAATCCACCAGCAATTACACCCAGTTCTTTCTGCGCGGAGGTAAAAAACTGCTGGCTTCTCGTACCCTGAAGGAGTACGAAGCTCTCCTTACACCCCATCACTTCGAACGCATTCACAAATCCCATTTAGTCAATATGGACTGTGTGAAACGCTACGTTACTTCGGATGGTGGTTACGTTATTCTGGAGGACGATAGCCAAGTGCCTGTGGCCAATCGAAAGAAAGAAACCTTGGTGGCGCGTTTGAGGGCGCTTTAAGGGCAAGTTACCAAGAGGGCGGAGCAAATCCAGGGAAAGTCCCGGCGCGCAGCGAAGGAATTACAAGAAGTATAGGGGCAAAAGAGATTAAACGTTTGAACGAAAAGGCTCAAGCGCGAAGTGAAAGCTTTCCAGCCAACGAGCCATCAAGCCTACCAGCTATCTATCCTTCAACCCTCTTCGCCATCTCTTCGACCTTGGCCTTCATGTCGGCCTTGAAATCTTGAAGCTTGGCATACAAGGTGGAGTCGTTGCTCCCGATGATTTGAGCGGCCAAAATTCCTGCGTTGGCCGCGCCATTCAGGGCAACCGTAGCTACTGGAACGCCTTTGGGCATTTGGAGGATGCTTAGGACCGAATCCCATCCATCGATGGAGTTGCTGCTCTTCACTGGAACGCCAATGACGGGTAAGGAGGTTGCGGCTGCCACCATTCCGGGAAGGTGGGCGGCGCCTCCGGCACCGGCAATGATGACCTTCAAGCCGCGGTTGGCGGCATTGTGGGCATAGTCCAGCATTTTTTCAGGCGTGCGGTGGGCGGACACGACGGTCATTTCAAAGGCCACACCAAATGCGCTGAGCTGATCAGCCGCTGCTTGCATGACGGGCAAATCGCTTTCGCTGCCCATGATGATTCCTACCATGGCGCAAAGGTAGGGATTTCCTCCATGTGGGATTTAGGCTTTGACCTGAAGGGCATCGCGCGCCGCCGCTGCGCGGGCGCGCGCTTCGTCTACGTTGGCCCCAACGGCAGTGAGATGGCCCATTTTTCGGAAGGGTCGGGTTTGGGACTTACCGTAAATGTGAAATGCAGTGCCAGGCATTTGCAGGGCTTGGGGCAAGCCTTCATATACCACAGGGCCGCTAAAGCCTTCTGCGCCTACGATATTGGCCATCACGCTAGGTTGGAGTAGTCGTGTATCGCCAAAAGGCAAATGGCACATGGCACGCAGCATCTGCTCAAACTGGGAAGTGCTGCATCCTTCAATGGTTAAGTGACCCGAATTGTGAGGGCGTGGTGCCACCTCATTGACCAACCACTCTCCGGATTGCGTGTAGAAGAGCTCCACCGCAAGCAACCCAAGGGTGTCAAAGGATTCCGCCACGCGCTTGGCAAGGCCTTCCGCTTCCTTCAAAACTTCAACAGGCAAGGATGCTGGGCAAACCACAAATTCTACTTGGTTCGCTGCGGGGTGGAATTCCATTTCAACCGGGGGGAAGCATACTGTCTCGCCGGCCTCATTACGTGCTACCACGACGCCAATTTCGGTGGCAATGGGAACCAAGGATTCCGCAATGCAGACCCCTTCAGAGAGGGTATCCAGATCAGCTTGGCTACGGACAATGCTGACGCCAAAGCCATCGTACCCGCCTTGCCCTAGTTTCCATACAAAGGGCAAGCTTTGGTGTCCTGCCGCAACAGCCGTTTGGAGTTCACTGAGGGACTCATAACGGGTGAAATCTGAGGTGGGCAGGCCTTGAGCGGCGTAAAATTCTTTCTGACGGACTTTGTCTTGAATGACGCGGAGGACGCGGCTAGGCGGGAAGCAAGGGATGCCTTGCTGCTCCAGAGTTTCAAGGGCGTCGGCGTTGACACTTTCGATCTCAATGCCCACGGAGGAGGCGCCTTGGCAAAAAGCTACAACCGTGTCGTAGTCTTGGAAGGATCCGATGTCAAAGCGTTCCGCACCCAGCCGGCAGGGGGCATCGGGTGAAGGGTCGAGGACGCGGACGCTGATGTCCATTCGGCGCGCTTCGGCCAAAACCATTTTACCCAACTGACCGCCGCCGAGAAGTGCGACTTGAAAGGATGGGTTGGAAAAGGGAGAATCAGCGGCCATGAATCAGCGGTTGAGGAGTTGAACATCCGTTAAGGGGTGCACCGCAAAGGTACGGCCAGTCTTCAGCTCCACACAGGAAAAACGGGTCCGGCGCTTGGGGCCTTTGACAAAAATGCGCCCGGATGGCGCTTTAAAGTGGCTACCGTGGGGGAGGGATTCGACGGTTTGGCCCGTATTCGGGAGGTCGGCTTGCAGGGCTTTGAGCAAGGCTACATCGGCGCCACAGCTTGCTTTGGGTTTGTGCAGTCCGCCCTTGAGAGCCGTCACTAGTGGAGCCGAAAAGATGTCCGTGCTCAAAAAGGGGAGCAAGAGTTGGCGATAGCGCGATTGCCATTCAGGGCCGTGAGGGCTGGCATAGTGGGGATCCCAGGCATGGACCTGCGCATGGGCGAGTTCGTGCAAGAGGGTGATGAGGAAGGCCTCAGGAGAAAGGTCGCGGTTGACGGAAATTTGACTGGGTCGCCCGGCTTGCCAGCGAAAATCCCCCCATTTGCTCTTGCGCGGTGCGGAGAGTCGAATTCGGCCCGAACATGCGTTGACGATGCGCTGCAGCTGGGGATGTGCAGC
>DLWR01000204.1 GCA_003444795.1 Cryomorphaceae bacterium | reverse complement strand
CAGCACGCCATTCCCGGAAGAGCGACAAGCCGCAGTAGGTGACCTGACCCTGACCGGAAGGTGCAGTAATCCACGCCCCTTGGTTGCGTTTTTCACCGGGATCCGCCCATTCAATCAGGGGCGTGAACACGGCATCCCACTCACTCGCAAAGTACAGCCCGCGCTCTTGCACCCAGCCGTCAAAGTCCATCGACGAGAGGGCATTTGGATAGGTCATCATGGGGTGCTCAGGCGCCAGGAAAGTCGCGGGCGTTTCCTCCACCGTCACCCGGTCACGACCCAATTTGAAAGGAACCGGTCCCATGTGGTCGGTGACCTGGTCCCGCGTAGCAGTGTTGTACTGGATGATGAGGTGGCCCCCATTCTTTACCCACTCTTCCATGAGCGGTTGGGCCGCAGCCAGCCCTTGGTTTACGTTGAAAGCTCGAACACCTAAAACCAATGAGGTCAGCCCCTTCAAATCATCCGCGGTCATCGTGGCGGCATCCAAACGCTTGACGTCCACCCCAAGTTGCTTCAGCGCATCGGGGGCATCGTCGCCCGCTCCATCGATATAGCCCACCTGCAGCCCTTTGGGAAGGGCGATGGGTGTTGTCACAATGGGCAGTGTGCCGTCCACCCAAACTTCTTGGTGCGGAATGTGGTCATAGCGAATGGGAATGGCCGTCATCAGTGGCACTTCATCGCCCTTGAGGTAGGCCGAAATGCTTCCCCGGGTGCTTTCTTTACCCTTGGCCTTCTTTGGACGCAACTCGGCCGAAAGATGCACCACCGACTGACCGGCAGGAAACTCGACGACCACATCCCGTTGGGTAGTAATACCCCCTCCCAAGAGCTCGATCTGCACCTTTTCCGCGGGGAGCGTTCCATAGCGATGGAGGGCATACTTCAATACCGATGGGCCGCCTTCCTGAACCACGAGACAGGGCACATCGTAACTGATGGAATACTTGGGCGTCAACTGCACCGGACGTCGGATTTCCCCTTTGACGCGATCGGAGGTCACATATTCGGGGCTCAAAGGGATGGTTTCCGTCCAAATCCCATCTTCTGTGTTCAAATGCAGCACCATCCCGCCCAACTTACCATCAGCGTGGAGCCAGGTTTTGAAGGAGAAACTGTTCATAGCTGCTACAAGCGTATCTATCGCCGTCAAACGGCTGCCATGACCATCTGCCTTCCGAGCGTCGAATCGCGCCCGCACCGGCTCCTCAGATTCGTTGATTACCGTCACCGTCGAATGGAGGGAATCAATGAGGTAGGGGCTCTCCGCAGTCCAATCCGCATAGATTCCGGGAAAGGGCATGGGAGCCGAACAGGCGGCGAGCACCGGCGGCGCCCAGTCCACGGGCTCTCCTTTGAGCAACTGCAGGTACTCGGTGCGTGCACCGCGATCCGTCATACCCGCAAAGCCCTGGGATTTGTGCATGCCTCGAGCTAGGGTGCCAATCTCCAACGAAGACTGACCCAATTCCGGGATGAAACCGCCAATTTGTAGCACTGCCAAGGAATCGCTGGATACTGCACCTTCCAAGTCTTGCGCCCACCACGAAGAGGTGTTCCAATACAGGGCCTTGGGGGCATAGCCGCCGCGACGCCCCATGGATTGGAGGCGTTCAAAAGCTCGGATGGCCAGAACAGCTGAGGCTGTGTGGTGGCCGTGACCGGCGCGGGCGTCCGGCGGAAAACGCGTAACAATCACATCCGGTTTGAATTCTTTAACAACGGCCTCAATCCGCGCCAGGACTTCATATTCGTTCCATTTTTCCAGGGTCTCGTCTACCGTTTTGGAGTAGCCAAAGTCAGCGGCTCCCCCAAAATACTGAGTGGCTCCGTCCAATCGGCGGGCCGCGTAGAGCTCTTCGCTGCGAATGACTCCCAGGGCTTCTCCAAGCTCTGGGCCCAAAATATTTTGTCCTCCTTCCCCTTGGGTTAGGCTCAAATAGGCCACTTCATAGCCGTTAAATAGGGACCAATGCGCGATCAATCGGGTATTTTCATCGTCGGGATGCGCCGCAATGTACAGGATGCGCATGGCCACGGGGCGTTGATCGAGGTGAAACTGCCCTTCGCTGGGGCTGTGATAGTGCGAATTTGTTTGAGCCTGGAGTAGACCAGAAAAAGCGAGCATCAAACAGATACTCACCCGACTTGTTATATCTTGAAGCCTCCTTTTTAACTGGACTTTTTTTACGCTTTCCATGGTAAAATCATTTTATGCTTCCGTCCTTGCCTTTAGCCTGTTAAGTTTCGCTGTTTCGGCCCAAACTTCCACCCCCAATTCTCGGGTGAAATTTCAGTCTGGCACCTATGCTTTGCCGGAGCTGACCGAAGATACATATCAACAGCGTACCGCTGGGGAACGCGGTCAAGACCATGTCCTTCGCGTGCTGGGGGTAGCGAGCATTTGGACGGAAGGCCAGCGAAGCGTACTTGAGCAAGCGGGCTTGGACATTTTGGGCTACCTACCACACAACAGCTACTTGGCCTATATTGACTTGAAGGATGCCCACTTGGAGGGACTTTTAATGGCAAACGGCTTGGCCTTTATTTCGCCACTCTTGCCCGAGATGAAACTCACTTCACAACTCCAAACCGGCAATGTGCCTGATTACATCTGGGTCGTCA
>DLWR01000212.1 GCA_003444795.1 Cryomorphaceae bacterium | reverse complement strand
AATAATGTCCAAGAATACTTTTCTCTTTGACAAGACCAACTATGTGCTTTTTGCCATCGGTTTGGCGTTTATCGCTCTGGGTTTTGCCCTAATGTCTGGCGGTGGTTCAGATGATCCAAACGTCTTTAACGAAGAACTTTTCAATGCGCAGCGCATCACGTGGGCCCCCTTGCTCATTGTGATCGGATTTGTTGTGGAAGTCTTTGCCATTTTGCGCCGCCCTAAAGCATGAATGCCGACATATGGAACGCCATCATTCTTGGTATCCTTCAGGGACTAACCGAGTTTTTACCTGTCTCTTCTTCTGGACACTTGGAGCTTGCCCGTAGTATCCTCATTGGAGGCAACTGGAATGCGAGCAGCAACATGATTTTCACGGTGACCGTACACGGCGCCACCGCATTGGCTACGCTGGTCACCTTTCAAAAAGACATTCAAGCCATCATTCGCGGCTTTTTTAAGGGCAACAATGATGAGCGAAAGTTTGCCATTGCTCTTGCTATTTCCATGATTCCAGCAGCCATTGTGGGCTTGCTTTTCAACGACATCATCGAGATGCTTTTTGACGGCAATATTTTCATGGTGGCCGTCATGCTGATCATTACGGGACTGCTTCTATTCTTGGCGGATCGCGCCAAAAAAACGCACAAAAAAGTTACCTATGTCGATGCTCTGGTGGTAGGTATTTCGCAGGCCATCGCCATTCTTCCGGGAATCAGCCGTTCAGGGGCAACAATTAGTACCTCCGTGTTATTGGGCATTGACCGGGAACAAGCAGCCCGCTTCAGCTTTCTAATGGTCGTCCCTTTGATTCTCGGGAAAATGATTCTCGATACGCGGGATTTGTTGTCCATGTCTCAGGCGGAACAAGATCAGCATTTGCTGCCGCTTTTAGCGGGCTTTATCGCGGCATTTATCACTGGGCTTTGGGCCTGTAAATTGATGATTTCATTGGTCAAAAAGGCCAAACTGTCTGGATTCGCTATTTACTGCTTTGTAGTGGGAACGGTGGCCAGCATTTGGACGCTCTTGGCCTGATGCAGGTTCCCAGCCTAGAATCCATCCGAGAAGAAGGCTGGGTTATCCCTATTCACAAACCCCTTCATTGGACCTCCTTTGACGTAGTCGCCAAGGTGCGAAACGCCTTAAAAAAGCACTACGGGGTGAAGGTTAAAATTGGCCACGCGGGAACCCTGGATCCGCTTGCGTCAGGAGTGCTTGTTCTGTGTGTTGGTAAAGCCACAAAAACCATCGAACATTGGGTGGGCGGGGAGAAGGGATACAAAGCCACGGTGACCTTTGGCGCCACAACCGCCAGCTACGATGCAGAAACGGAGGTGCAGCCCACAGGGGTTCCCGTTCCTGATTTCACCCCAGAACTTTGGGCATCTATCTTGAGCACTTTTACCGGGGAAATCCAACAAGTCCCGCCCATTTTTAGTGCGATTCGGGTAGATGGAAAGCGGGCCTATGCGGAGGCACGAAAAGGGAAGGAACTCAGCCTTCCCGCTCGAAGCATACAGATCCACTCCTTGGCGCTGTTGGATCGTTCCGAAACTACCTGGACGCTTCAGGTGCAGTGCGGCAAGGGAACTTATATCCGTAGCCTGGCACATGATCTAGGGGCCCACCTCGGATGTGGGGCCTATTTGGCGGGCCTGGAACGCACCCAAGTGGGCCGCCTACATCTTGCAGATTGTTGGGAGTTGGAGGAAATTTTGACGCGCCTAAAAACGCCAGAAGCCCCAGCATCGACGGGAGTTTGAGCCATTGGCGACCCAGGGAAATTCGGGCGGGCACTTGACAACCCCCCCCTGAAAAAAGTATCTTTGCCGCCGATGAAAATGAAGCTCTCCCATTTTGCGTATGATTTGCCCGAGTCGCAAATCGCGCAATACCCCACCGAGTACCGCGATGATGCTCGAATGATGGTGGTCCATCGCGAAACCGGTCAAATTGAGCACAAACTCTTCAAGGACATTATTGACTACTTCGATGAGGGCGACCTCATGGTCATGAATAACACCAAGGTTTTCCCTGCTCGCATGTGGGGCAACAAGGAGAAAACGGGTGCCTTGATCGAAGTATTCTTGCTCCGCGAATTGAATGCAGAGAGCCGCCTGTGGGATGTCCTGGTCGATCCAGCGCGCAAAATCCGCATCGGCAATAAGTTGTACTTCGGCGACGACGATTCGCTCGTGGCGGAAGTCATCGACAACACGACCTCTAGAGGCCGAACCCTTCGCTTCCTCTACGATGGCAGCTATGAAGAGTTCCGCCAGAAGTTGAAAGAAATGGGGGAAACCCCATTGCCTAACTACGTTCAGCGTCCTTTGGAGCCTGAAGATGCAGACCGCTACCAGAGCATTTTTGCGAAGGTAGAAGGCGCGGTTGCCGCACCTGTAGCGTCGTTGCACTTCAGCAAGCACTTGCTTAAGCGGATGGAAATCAAAGGCATTGAATCGGCCGAAATGACCATGCACGTGGGTCTCGGCACATTCCGATTGGTGGAAGTGGAGGACTTGTCCAAGCACAAGATGGAGTCGGAGCAATTCTGGCTCTATGACGACACAGCCGACAAGATCAACACAGCGAAAGCGAATAAAAAGCGCGTCATCGCCGTGGGTACTTCGGTCATTCGCTCCATGGAATCTTCCACTATAACGGACAACCGGGTTAAGCCCACCAACGGCTGGACGAGCAAGTTTATCTTCCCTCCCTACGAGTTTACCACCGCGGATGCTTTGATTACCAACTTCCACGGTCCACAGAGCACCATGCTCATGCTGACCAGTGCGTTTGCGGGTCATGACTTGACCATGGACGTCTATAACTTGGCGGTGAAAGAAGGCTACCGCTTCCTTTGCTATGGGGATGCGTTGTTGATCCTCTAATTGCAACATTTTGAACAAAAAAGCCCGGCATCCGCCGGGCTTTTTTTATTCATCTTCCGCTAAACGTTTAGCGCCGGTGGCGCCGACGCTTGCTGGAACGGCGTTTTTTGCTCTTGCTGCTGGTGGCTTTGGACGAAGAGGAGGCTCCTTTGATGATGCTCTCCCCAAACAAATAGCTCAATTTGAAGCCCAAGAGTCCGCCCAAGGTGGGATACTTGCTGTTGTTGACCGTGATTTGGGTCACGACATCCCCAGTAAGCGGGTCAATGATTTGCGAAACTGAGGGCTGGTCCCAATTGATGTGGCGCTGTGAAATGCCGGCATACACATCCAGCATGATTTGCTCGGAAGGCCTCCCCTGGAAGCCAAAAACCAACCCAATATCCGTGAAGCGCTTCGTGGCGCGATAGGTGGGGTTGGACCCAAAACCTTTAGAGTAGGGCCGGTAATTGTAGTTGAAGCCCAAGTAGTAGCCATCGTTAAAGGCATTGCCTTCCGGGAAAATCTTCAAGGAGGCGTAATGGCTCAGGTTGATGAGGTTCCGGTCGGCCAAGGCGTAAAAATCGTCGTAGACATAGAGTAGCTCGTCCAAGGAATTGTTGGTGGTAATGCCCAATCCTGCTTCCGCCGTGATATAATCGTTGAATTTTAGCTCATAGCCTACGGGCATTTCCCCAATAAAAAAGGGAAGAAAATTGTATTTGATGGCCTGGTTGTAGGAGGAGTTGGTACTGCTTTTGCTACCATTAACTCCGTAGACCTCCCCGGTTTCCACATTGCGCTTTTTGACGACCACGGTCTGACCAAAGGCTTGGCTCGTCCCGCAAAGCAATAGGCTTGCCGCACAAAAAAAGGAAAGTAGGGACGTCTTCATGGTTGAATCGTTTCTTTGCAAATATTCCAAAACCCTGCCACAATGCCTTCTTTTCGGATCATTTTTCTTTTTTTTCTGGGCATCTCCCTCACGGCAGAGGCACAGCTTCCATCGTATGAATTGCAGTGGGGTCAGGCCTATCGCTACCGTGAAGTTAATACCCAGGACATTGTAGACGTGGATTCTACCGCATTTTACACCTTTGGTTCGCGCTTCGCATTGATGACCACCAACCGTTGGTTCTTTGCTAAATACGACA
>DLWR01000093.1 GCA_003444795.1 Cryomorphaceae bacterium | reverse complement strand
GCGGCAACCGGGTGGGCGATATCGGATATGCGATCCAGCGACACTGTGAAAGCCATGGCTATGGTGTCGTCCGCGAGCTCGTAGGGCACGGCCTTGGCAAAAAGCTGCACGAAGACCCCCAAGTGCCTAACTATGGCAAACGGGGCAGCGGCAAACTCCTCCAAGACGGTATGGTGCTGGCCATTGAGCCGATGATCAACATGGGCACCCACCGTGTTCGACAACTCAATGATGGCTGGTCCATCATCACGGGTGACAAGAAACCTTCAGCGCACTTTGAGCACGATGTCGCGTTAATCGATGGCCGTCCTGTAGTATTGAGCACCTTTGATTATATCTATGAAGCCTTGGGCATGCCTAAGAACGATCCTGTATTCAAATGCTTCGCTGGGCCCTCAAATACATCCCTCGCCCTTGGCTCATACGCATGAGTGCGCTCGTGCGCCTATTGGGTCCCATCCTGTACGCGGGCAGTCGCTTTACCGATCCTATTGACGGTCGGAGCTACCGAAAATTCCTCCCCTATGGCTATGGCGGTCGACTCCGCGAAAATGCGCTGAGTCCGGGTACCAATTCTTTGGAGCGCCATCGCTTGCTCTACCTCTATCTCCAGCGGTATACAGACTTCTTTGAGGCGCCTCTATCCGTTCTTCACATCGCGCCGGAGCAATGTTTCCACCAGCGATTTAAGGCCCAAAAGAACCTCAACGTTCTAACTGCCGATATCGAGTCTCCATTGGCGGACATGCACTTCGATTTGCACCAAATTCCGCTCGAGGACAACCGATTTGACGTAGTTTTCTGCAACCATGTCCTGGAGCATGTCACCGACGATGCACAATGCCTACGTGAGTTGTACCGCGTCATGAAGCCCGGCGGTTGGGGCATCTTTCAAGTGCCCTGGGTTCCGGGCATCAAAGTCACTGATGAGGATCCGAGCATTACCGACCCTGCCGAGCGTGAACGCCGCTTCTTGCAATACGACCACGTGCGTCTTTATGGAGCGGATTACCCAGAACGTCTCACCGCCGCTGGCTTCCAAGTTGAAAAAGTAGAGCTCTTTAAAACCCTCCCAAAGGCCGAGGTAGAGCGCTTTAGACTGCCAGCTGATGAGCCGCTCTACGTGTGCCGAAAACTAGCTTCCTAACCTTGGAGCAAATACCCTTTCGGCGCCCTTGCCACATAAAAAAAGCCGCCCTTTTGAGGCGGCTTTTTTAGTACTAAGAGTCTTTTAGACCAGTGCAGCTAACTCAGCAGCCATCTTTTCTTCCTCTTCGCGGGCCAAAGCGGAATCTACCAGGATACGACCAGAGTGCTCGTCTACCATGATTTTCTTGCGCTGGGCAATTTCCATCTGACGCTGGGGAGGAATGGTGAAGTAAGAACCTGAAGCAGCACCACGCTCAATGCTCACAATGGCCAAGCCATTGTTCACCTTCCCACGGATGCGGTTGTAGGCAGACAACAAGCGCTCATCGCCCAAGTTTTCTGATAAAGCACTAGAACGCTCCAAAAGAACCGCCTCTTCCTTCTCAGTTTCTTTGATGATGGAGGCCAATTCACCTTGCTTGAATTCCAGGTGACCCTTGCGCTCCGCCAATTTCTCTTGCACGCCCGTCAAAACAGATCCACGGTTTTCCACCGTAGCTTCAAATTCACGGATGTGCTTTTCTGCCAATTGAATTTCCAATTCTTGAAACTCAATTTCCTTGGCAATGGCATCAAACTCGCGGTTGTTGCGGACGTTTTTCTGCTGCTCTTCGTACTTGCTAATTTTCTCCTGGCAGCCTTTGATCAATTGCTTGTGGCCTTTGATCTCCGTTTTTGCCGAGTTTACTTCTTCTTCAATACGGGCCAAACGGGTTTCCAAACCGGCGATTTCATCCTCCAGGTCTTGCACCTCCAAGGGTAATTCACCGCGCAAGTTGCGGATCTCGTCAATGCGACGATCCACGATTTGCAAGTTGTACAAAGCGCGTAGTTTATCTTCTACCGTGGCCGTAGCCGCTTGAGTGGTCTTTTTTGCCATATCAAATCGTGATCATGGGATTGGTAACCGACGTTGTTGTAAGGACGGCAAAATTAGGGAATTTCCGCCGAATGTAATCGGCTAAAAGTGCAATCGTGAACTGCTCACTTTCCCAATGCCCTACATCCATCATGACAAGGGCGTTTTTTGCTTCAAAATAGCGGTGATAGGTAATGTCAGCGGTGAGGTAGACATCCGCCTTCTGGGCCACGGCATGAGGCAGTAAGTCTACACCGGCTCCCCCACAAAGGGCAACTTTTTGAACGGTGCTTCGGCATACTGGGCTATGTCTCAACGCCACGAGACCAAGGGTCTGCTTTACATGTCCCACAAAGTCTTCCCAAACCATCGGGGTATGAAGTTTACCAACCACCCCATAGCCCACATCGTTTCGCGCATTTTCGACAGGAACCCAGGAATGTGCGACCACCTCATAGGGATGACAACGCTCCAAGGCCGCTTGTACCGCATTTCGCGCCTCTACCGGGACCATAAAACTTTGCCGAACTTCCTCTACTGAGCTGCGCGTTCCCACACTCCCGGTATGTGGCTGTGCACCTTCCAAAGGCCGAAAAGTCCCTGTGCCAGGACTAGAAAAATGGCATTCATCGTACGCGCCAATCTTCCCAGCACCCGCGGCGAAGAGCCCTTCGGCCACTTCGGCCGCTTTCTCCTTTGGCGTGTAGACCGTCAATTCCAACAAGCTCTCTGTACGAGGTTCTAATATTCGCAAGCCGGTTAGCCCAAGGCGCTCCGCAAGCGCATGGCTCACGCCTCCATCAATGCTATCTAGGTTGGTATGGGCCGCATAGAGGGCCACGTTGTGGTGCAGGGCTAGCATAACGCAGCGCTCGACTTCGGTGTGACCTATAAGACGCTTGAGCCCTTTGAAAATAATGGGGTGATGCGTCAAAACCACGTTACAGCCCTTTTCAATCGCCTCCAAGATGACTTCTTCCGTCACATCCAGGGCGACCAGTACGCCTGTCGCCTCTTGCTCCGGCTCCCCGACCAGCAATCCCGAATTGTCATAGCTCGCCTGCAGCGCCAAAGGCGCCCAGGCCTCCAAGGCCTGTGCAATATTTTTTACCGTTACCATGGTATGAAGATAAAAAAAGGGCCACCCTTGCGGGTAGCCCTCTCAAGTATAAAGGAAATGGATTACTCGTTGTTCTCCATTTCTTCTTTCAAACGAGCCAAACTGTCAAGATCACCCAAGGTGGCCTTTTCAACGGCATTGTTCACAGCGCTTACGGCAGAAGATCCGCCTTTGTTGCCACCCTTGGACTTCTTGCCTCCTTCATTGCTGTCGGAAACTTGCTTGAACGATTGGGTGTGTGAAACGAGGATACGGCGGTTGTCGCGATTGAACTCAATCACGACAAAGCCCAATTTCTCGCCCACAGCAATAGAAGAACCGTCTTCCTTAGACGCATGGCGTGCAGGACAGTACGCCTCCAACTCTTGGTCAGCAAACCATACATTGAAGCCCTTATCTGCTGCAGTCTTAACCTCGCCTTCGTGTGTGCTGCCTTCTTCAAATACAACCTCGTAGTTGTCCCATGGATTCTCAGAAACCTGCTTGTGGCCGAGGCTCAAGCGGCGGTTCTCTACGTCGATATCCAACACTTGAACGCCCAGCTCAGCGCCCACAGAGGTGAACTCTGAAGGATGCTTCACTTTCTTGGTCCAAGAAAGGTCAGAGATGTGCACCAAACCATCGATACCCTCTTCCAACTCCAAGAACACACCGAAGTTGGTGAAGTTGCGCACCTTACCGGTGTGGGTAGAACCTACAGGATACTTGCTGGTAATTTCAGACCAGGGGTCTGGAGTCAATTGCTTCACGCCCAAAGACATCTTGCGCTCTTCGCGGTCGATGCTGAGTACTACAGCTTCCACATCGTCGCCTGCCTTGTAGAAATCGTTGGCAGAACGGAGGTGTGAACCCCAGCTCATTTCGGACACGTGGATCAAGCCTTCTACACCTGGAGCGACTTCTACGAATGCACCATAGTCGGCCAAAACAACCACCTTACCCTTGATCTTGTCGCCGGCTGCCAAGTTGGCATCCAACGCATCCCATGGATGAGCAAACAATTGCTTCAAGCCCAACTGGATACGCGTCTTAGCCTCATCGAAGTCGAGGATAACCACGTTGATCTTTTGATCGAGCTCAACCACTTCAGAAGGATGGTTGATGCGGCTCCAAGACAAGTCGGTGATGTGCACCAAACCGTCCACGCCACCCAAGTCGATGAATACACCGTAGCTGGTGATGTTCTTGACAACGCCTTCCAAAACTTGGCCTTTTTCCAATTGGCCAATGATCTTGCGCTTTTGTTCTTCCAAATCCGCCTCGATGAGCGCCTTGTGAGAAACTACAACGTTCTTGAACTCGTGGTTGATTTTAACAATCTTGAATTCCATCGTCTTGTCTACGTAGATATCGTAGTCACGGATGGGCTTCACGTCAATTTGTGATCCGGGCAAGAAGGCTTCCAAACCGAATACGTCTACGATCAT
>DLWR01000164.1 GCA_003444795.1 Cryomorphaceae bacterium | reverse complement strand
GGAAAAGGAGCGCGAGCGCGCCAAGGCCCTCGGCTACCCCTCCCCCATTCAACCCGACAAAGCCCATACGGACGCAGAGTTTGATGCTTGCGTGGCGCACATGATCTCGGCGCTCGGCACACCGGATTCAGGTGCAAACCTCGCCTTCATGATTGGCTCACACAACGAGGAAAGCGCGGAAAAAGCCGCCCAGCAACTTTTGGCAGCGGGTTGGAAGCCTGAAGAAGCTCCCGTCTGGTTTGCACAGCTCTATGGCATGTCCGACCACATCAGCTTCATCATGGCACACCATGGATTCCGTGTAGCGAAGTACCTCCCCTTTGGTCCCATTGACAAAGTGATGCCCTACCTCTTCCGCCGCGCCGAGGAAAATACGTCCGTAAAAGGTCAAACAGGCCGTGAGCTCGGCCGGATCCAGGCAGAACTCAAACGCAGGAGGGCGGCAAGAGCCTAATCGAATAAAAAACTAAGGTTGGAGCGTGAGCTGTACAAGGACGGCACTGTCCTGACGGCGCTCCCAAATGCCTTGGTACACAGCCCCATTCCATTCCAATTCAATGGGATAGGCCGAATGCTTCAAGCCTTCGACCCGCGTAGTCACTTGGGCCTTTGCGAAGTCAATTTGGCCCCGCATGAGAAAGGCCTTCAACATCGCTGAATCACCCGCACAGGTTTTTTGCCAAGGATCCAAAGCCGCAGGCCCCACATACCGAACGGGTTGGTCATGCAAATCGACCAGCACCCGATTGTTGGGCAAATAGGTGCACTGAAAATCGCGGTCTGAAAAGAAAAATACCGCTAATGCGGTGCCGAGGCCAAGGCCTACAGCATACCAGGCCACGCGTTGCCAAATGCTCATAAAAGAAGGTCTAAATCGGTAAAGGGAAGATCAAAAGGTTCGGCCAGTTCACGAGTGGTCACCATACCGCGGTACAGGTAGACTCCCGGGCGCCAGTTGCTGCGGCGTACCAAGGCTTCTTCCAAGCCGCCGTCCTCTGCCATGGTTTGCAGAAGGGGGCTGGTCAAATTATTTAGGGCAAAGGAGGCGGTTCGGGCCACGCGTGAGGCCAGATTGGGCACGCAGAAATGGGTCACATCGTGCTTGCTGTACACGGGCGCATCCCACGTGGTCACCTCGCTCGTTTCAAAGCATCCACCATGGTCAATGCTTACGTCGACGATGACGGAACGCTCTTTCATTTGGGCCACCATTTCCTCGGAAACGACCACCGGCGTTCGGCCTTTGACCGGGCGGAGGGCGCCAATGGCCACATCGCATCGGCTGAGCGCCTTGCTTAAAATTTGGGGTTGGAGCGTGCAGGTGTAGAGGTCTTGACCGACCACTTCACGCAAACGTTGAATGCGCGTCAAAGACGAGTCAAACACTTTGACCGTGGCCCCCATAGCATGGGCCAAACGAGCCGCAACCGTTCCTACCGTACCGGCACCTAGAATGACCACTTCCGTGGGAGGAACCCCGGTCACGGCGCCCATGGCGTAGCCTTTGCCATCCGCCCAGGTGCTCAGGTATTCCATAGCCACTGTAATCGCCTGTGAACCACCAATTTCCGCCATAGAGCGGACAAAAGGCGCACGTCCATCTTCATCGAGTATGCGGCCATAGCTCAAGGCCGTGCACTTCTTCGCTTGGAGGGCCTTGAGGTAGGCTGCAGAGACCGTGTTGGGCTGTAGGACGGAAAAAACAATTTGGTTTTGGACCATCAATGGCCATTCCTTCTCACTCGGTGCCTCCACCTTCACTAGAATCGGGCATTGGAAGACCTCCTTTTTGTCGGAAGTCACCTGAGCACCTGCTTCGGTGTATTCCAAATCGGTGTAGCGCGCTGCCAATCCTGCGCCAGATTCTACTAAAATTTCATGGCCATGCTGGACCAGGAGGTGAACCCCTTCGGGCGTCAAGGCCACCCGATTTTCCGCCCATGTCGATTCCAAAGGCAAACCGATGCGCAAAGACTGCTGCTTTGAGGCGACCATTAGTCGCTCTTCTTGAGGGATGTAGGTGGGCTGCTCCATGGTCTATTTTGCGGGCTGTAGGGTCACTTTCCGAATACCATCCGCCTGAGGCTCAATAAAAACCACGACGGTTTCGGGGGGCAATAAGTTCGGGATTTTCTCCGGCCATTCCATCCAAAAAGGCTGTCCACTGTCAAAAATTTCGTCCAATCCCAAGGCCTCCGCTTCTTCTTCGCGGTTCAAACGGTAAAAATCGGCGTGGTAGATAGTGCCGATACCACTTTGATAGGGTTGGATGAGGGTGAAGGTTGGACTTGAGCCGACATCTTTAGAATCAAAAGCGCTCAACCAAGCCTTTACGGCCGTGGTCTTTCCGGCCCCCATGCCACCCACCAAAGCCACGGGCCCCATCAAGGAATCGCGATGGCGCTCGGCCCATTCGGTCCATTCCGAGCTGTCAGCAATAAATTCCGGCGTCAACACGAGGCAAAGGTAGCCGTTATGACCCTCGCGGCTTCAAATGCGCCCAAGGAATCACTACCTCCTCCAAGCTGATGCCCCCATGTTGGTAGGAACCTTCAAAACGCCCGGCATACTGATGGTACTGATTGGGGTAAATGAAATAACCGGCCTCCCCGGCGAAGACCACTTTGTCCCCCAAAGCTACCGAGGGCAAGCCCAAAGTTCCGGGTTCTGCCACGAGGGCCACCTCCTTGGAGGAAAATTCCAATCCTCTGCCCACTTTGTAGCGCATATTGGCCGTTAGATCCCTCGAACCCTTGATGGAAATGGGCTTTTTGACGGAAATCGTGCCGTGATCGGTGGTCACAAACAAGTCAAAGCCATCTGCAGCCAAGCCCGACACCCAAGCTCGCAGCGGCGAGTTCTTCCACCAGCTGTGCGTAAGGGCGCGAAAACCGCGGTCATCGCTAGCGATATCCCGAACGATGCTCTGCTCTGTTTTCGCATGAGAAATCATGTCGATGAAGTTGACCACGACCACAATCAGGTCTTTGTTTTTAACATTGGGCCAGTGACGCACCCACTTTTGTTCGGATCCTAGGTGGGTGAGTTTGGCATATTCAACGGACGTCAAACTGTGCTTATTCGCCCAGTTTTGGAGCAATTCGGCCTCAAAGCCATTGCGTTTTCCCTCTGCGT
>DLWR01000014.1 GCA_003444795.1 Cryomorphaceae bacterium | reverse complement strand
GAAGGAGCGCCTACCTCAAGAGCGCCGCGGTTGGCGGCCTCCATGATGCCCGGACCTCCGCCGCTGATAATGCCGTAGCCTTTCTTGCCCAATCCCTCTGCAATTTGCTGAGCCGCTTTGTACCAGGCGTCGTCTTCTTTTAGTCGAGCAGAGCCAAAAATACTTACGCAAGGGCCGATACGGGAGAGGCGTTCATAGCCTTCCACAAATTCGGACATGATTTTAAAAATGGCCCAGGAATCGTTGGTGCGCTGTTCGTTCCAGGACTTGCGTTTAAACGCCTTGGAAATGGGGTCGTTAGAATTTGTAGCCATGGTGGTAGGGGTGTGATAGTCTTGAAGATAGCGCTTTTTGGGCACCTTCTCCATCTATTCAACGTTTGTATGCGTTTAATTCTTGCCTACTTGGAGGGCTCGGGCTAGGAAAGGCGCTGTGATGCTATCCGGGTGTTGGGCGAGGGCTTCGGGGGTCCCTGAAGCCACTAAGGTGCCCCCCGCTTTGCCGCCTTCTGGGCCCATGTCAATGCAATAATCCGCTTGGGCAATCACGTCCAAATTGTGCTCAATGATGAGGGCGGTATTGCCTTTAGACACCAAGCGCTGAATGACCTTCATGAGGATGCGAATGTCTTCGAAGTGCAGGCCGGTCGTAGGTTCGTCGAGGATGTACAACGTTCGGCCCGTGTCCCGTTTGCAGAGCTCCGTGGCCAATTTGATGCGCTGCGCTTCTCCACCCGAAAGCGTTGTCGACGGCTGCCCTAGTGTGATATAGCCCAAGCCTACGTCCACAAGTGTTTTAAGCACTTTTTTAATCTTGGGCACAGCTTCAAAGAAGACCAAAGCGTCTTCAATGGGGAGATTTAGGACATCTGAAATGCTCTTGCCTTTGTACCGAACCTCCAACGTTTCCCGGTTGAACCGCTTGCCTTGACAGGTTTCACAGGGGACGTATACGTCTGGAAGAAAGTTCATTTCCACCACCCGCATACCGCCGCCTTGGCAGGTTTCGCAGCGCCCACCCTTTACATTGAACGAAAAGCGTCCGGGTGCATAGCCACGCACTTTGGCTTCAGGTAAGTCGGAGAATAGCTTCCGAATGTCGTTGAACACATTCGTGTACGTCGCAGGGTTGGAACGTGGGGTGCGGCCGATCGGACTTTGGTCCACGTCAATGACCTTGTCGATGTATTCTAAACCTTCCAAGCCCTCGTGGGGCGCAGGCTTGGTTAACAAGCCTTGTAGCGGTCCAGCCAGAGCAGGATAGAGCGTGTGGTTGATCAACGTGGATTTTCCAGAGCCTGAAACACCCGAAACCACGGTCAGGGTGCCTAGTGGCACCTCTACGGTCACGTTTTTGAGATTGTTTCCGGTCGCTCCAATCAGTCGAAGGGATTTGCCATTGCCCGGGCGACGGACCTCGGGGAGCGGCATGCGAAGTTCGCCGCGCAAATACTGCCCCGTCAAACTATCCGAATGGGCAACGCCCTCAAAGTCTCCCTGCGCGACAACACGGCCGCCGTGCAGGCCTGCACGCGGCCCCAAATCCACTATGTGGTTGGCTGCGCGCATCATGTCTTCGTCGTGTTCGACCACGATGACGGAGTTGCCCAAGTCCCGCAAACGCTCCAAGCTATGGATCAAGCGCATGTTGTCGCGCTGGTGCAAACCGATGCTTGGTTCGTCCAGGATGTAGAGGACATTGACGAGTTGGGAGCCAATTTGGGTGGCGAGTCGAATGCGCTGTGCCTCGCCGCCGCTCAGACTTCGAGCGCTGCGGTTGAGGCTTAGGTAGTGCAAGCCGACGTCTACCAGGAAGCCCAGGCGAGTTTGGAGTTCTTTGACGATCTCGCCTCCAATGCGAGCCTGAGACTCCTTGAGTTGGGGAAGTAGCGCTTCGAGCCAGGCGGCGAGTTCGCCAATGCCCATTTGCGCTAAGTCGGCTATGCTCTTCTCCAGGATGCGAAAATGAAGCGATTCGGGCTTTAGGCGCTGACCAGAGCAGGAAGGGCAGGTGCGTTCCACCATGAAGTCATCCGCCCAGCGTTGTAGGCTCTTGCTGTTACTGTCGTTTTTTTGGCTCTCGATAAAGGCGACCAGTCCTTCGTATTGTATGTTGATCTTGCGCGTGACCCCTAGGGCTTTGTTGTCGGAGGTAAAGCTTTCGGTATGCCCCTCGAGGATGGCAGTTTGACCCTCTTCGGGAATCTTTTCCCAAGGGGTATGCAAACTAAACCCAAAGCGCACGCCCAAATATTCCATCTGTTGAAAAATCCAGGAACGGCGGTACGTCCCTAGGGGAGCCAGGGCGCCGTCGTGGAGGGTGAATTTGGGGTTCACAATGACTTTTTCGAGGTCCACCACGTGAACGTGTCCAAGCCCGCCACATTGGGGGCAAGCTCCCTTGGGGGAGTTGAAGCTGAAGGTGTTGGGTTCCGGCTCCGGGTAGGAAACGCCGGTGGTAGGGCACATCAAATGGCGACTGAAATGCACGACGTGGCTGCTGTCGTAGTCGGCGACCATGAGATTGCCTTTGCCCAGGCGCATGGCCGTAAGAATGCTCTTCTTGATCCGCTCCTCGCTGTCGGGTTCGGCAACCAGGCGGTCAATGACAATTTCAATGTCATGCGTTTTGTACCGGTCCAAACGTATTCCCCGCGTGATGTCAATCCACTCTCCATTTACGCGGGCTTTGAGGTAGCCTTGCTTGGCCATGGATTCAAATAGTTCGCGGTAATGGCCTTTGCGCGCTCGGACTACAGGAGCCAAGAGGGCGATGCGTTTGCCAGCGAAGCGCTCGAGGATCTGCCCCCGAATCTCATCGTCCGTGTAGCTGACCATAGGTTCGTTGGTGGCGAGCGAATAGGCGGTAGCGGTGCGCGCATAGAGTAGGCGCAAGAAGTCATACACTTCGGTGACCGTGCCGACCGTAGACCGTGGATTTCGGTTGGTGGTTTTTTGCTCGATGGCGATGACGGGACTCAGCCCTTCGATGCTGTCCACATCGGGTCGCTCCATGGTACCCAAGAATTGGCGGGCATAGCTGGAAAATGTTTCCATGTAGCGACGTTGGCCCTCGGCATAAAGGGTATCAAAGGCCAGGGAAGACTTTCCGGAACCGCTCAAGCCCGTGATCACCACCAGCGCCTCGCGCGGGAGAGTGACATCC
>DLWR01000217.1 GCA_003444795.1 Cryomorphaceae bacterium | reverse complement strand
GCCTTAAAGGCCGCATAGGTTCGTGCCAAACCTTCTGCGCGGCCCACCTTGGGCTCCCAACCGAGGATAGCCTTAGCCTTAGAAATATCCGGTTGACGCTGAGTGGGGTCGTCCTTGGGGAGGTCCTTGAAAACGATCTTCTGCTGGGTCCCGGTCAATTTGATAATTTCCTCGGCAAACTGCAGGATGGTGATCTCATCCGGGTTGCCGATGTTGACGGGTTCGGCGCAGTCGCTCAAGAGGAGTCGGTAAATGCCTTCCACCAAATCATCCACATAGCAGAAGCTACGTGTTTGGCTGCCGTCTCCAAAAACCGTGAGATCCTCGCCGCGAAGAGCCTGGCCAATAAACGCAGGCAAGACACGGCCATCGTTCAGGCGCATCCGAGGCCCATAGGTATTGAAGATGCGTACAATGCGTGTTTCCAAACCGTGGTATCGGTGGTAGGCCATGGTCATCGCCTCTTGGAAGCGCTTGGCCTCATCATAGACCCCACGAGGTCCTACGGGATTGACATGCCCCCAGTACTCCTCTGTTTGCGGGTGCACCTCGGGGTCTCCATAGACCTCTGAGGTGGAGGCAATGAGCATGCGCGCCCCTTTAGCCATCGCCAATCCCAAACAGTTGTGCGTTCCCAAGGAACCCACTTTCAGGGTTTGGATGGGGATTTTTAAGTAATCAATGGGAGAAGCGGGCGAGGCAAAGTGCAAGATGTAGTCCAGGGGTCCATGGAGGTGAATGTGGCTACTGACATTGTGGTGCACAAAGGTGAATTCAGGCAAGGCCTCGAGGTGCTCCAGGTTGCGCAAATCCCCCGTGATGAGGTTGTCCATGCCCACCACCTCATAACCTTCTTTGATGAAGCGGTCGCACAAATGGGACCCTAAAAAGCCGGCCGCGCCGGTAATAAGAATACGTGGCATTATTTCAATCCAATTCCTGCATAGGTGAATCCAGCGGCACGAAGCTCTGCCCCACTGTAAATATTGCGGCCATCGAAAACGACGGGCTGCTTTAGACTCTCTTTTACACGGTCCCAGTTGGGCACGCGGAATTCGCGCCATTCCGTGATAAGCAACAGGGCATCCGCTCCCGTAAGCGCTGCATAAGCATTTGCCGCATATTGAATACGATCGCCTAATTGGTGCTTGGCTTCATGAGCTGCAACGGGGTCGTAGGCCGTAACAGTGGCCCCTGCTGCCAGTAGTTCATTGGCGATTACTACGGAAGGTGCTTCGCGCATGTCATCGGTTTCTGGCTTGAAGCTCAGGCCCCAAAAAGCAAAATGCTTGCCGGTAAGATCTTGGCCAAAATGAGCTTTAATCTTGCGAACCATGACCATCTTTTGGTCGTCGTTCACATCCTCTACCGCTTGGAGGATGCGGAGCTCATAGCCCTGTTCGCGACCTGTGCGCACCAAAGCCTTGACGTCCTTGGGGAAGCAAGAGCCTCCATAGCCGATACCCGGGTAGATGAATTTGGTGCCAATACGCGGATCGCTTCCAATGCCTTTTCGGACCTGGTTTACATCTGCCCCCATGATCTCACAAAGGTTGGCGATATCGTTCATGAAGGAAATTTTGGTCGCCAGCATGGCATTGGCCGCATACTTGGTCATTTCCGCTGAGGGGATGTCCATGAAAAGGACAGGATGGCCATTGAGCGTGAACGGCTTGTACAAACGGCTCAAAACATCCTGCGCACGCTGGGTTTCCACCCCGCAAACAATGCGGTCCGGCTTCATGAAGTCATCTATGGCTGCCCCTTCCTTGAGGAATTCCGGATTAGACGCTACGTCAAACGATAGATCACTTCCACGCTTTTTCAAGGCTGCTCCCAATGCCGAACGCACTTTTTCCGCCGTTCCTACGGGCACGGTTGACTTGGTGATAACCACTAAATAATCGCCCATGTGCTGGCCAATACCCTCCGCCACGGCCAACACATATTGAAGATCGGCACTGCCGTCCTCCCCGGGTGGAGTGCCCACCGCAATAAAGGCAGCTTCGGATCCTTGAATAGCCTCCTCCATGGATGTTGTGAAATGCAGACGATCAGCAGCTACATTGCGCTTAACGATTTCCTCCAAACCTGGTTCGTAAATGGGAAGAATGCCCTTGCGGAGGTTGGCAATTTTTTCCACGTTTACGTCCACGCAGGTAACGTTCATTCCTACGTCGGAAAGGCAGGCTCCTGTAACAAGACCCACATAGCCTGTTCCTACAACGGTGATTTTCATGAGTGATAAAAGGATTGGATGGTGTGAATGATGTAGTCTTGAATTTCTTGGGTGAGCTCCGTGTGCATGGGCAAACTCAACACCTCCTGGCAAAGCTGCTCCGCCACAGGAAAGGCACCTTTTGGATAGCGATCACTTGCAAAAGCCGGTTGCTCATGCAAGGGCCAGGGATAGTAAATCATAGAGGGTATGCCTTTTTCCTCCAAGTATGATTTCAATGCATCGCGTTGCCCATTTTTCACCTGCAGAGTGTATTGATGGAACACGTGCGAGGACGATGGATTGCGCACCGGAATCTGGAGACCTGGCAGGTCTTTTAAGCCTTTATCGTAACGCTCAGCCGCTTCTTGTCGGGCATGGATATAGCTATCCAAATGGGGCAACTTCACGCGAAGAATGGCTGCTTGCAAGGTGTCCAAACGGCTATTGCAGCCGATGACATCGTGGCGGTACTTGACTTTTTGGCCGTGATTGGCCATCATGCGAATGCGTTCTGCCAAAGCAGCATCTTTGGTGTAGACCGCTCCCCCGTCTCCCATACATCCTAAATTTTTAGACGGAAAAAAGCTCGTGCATCCAATAGTTCCTAACGTTCCGACTTGCGCTTTTCGACCATCGCTAAAGGTGTACCTAGCGCCAATGGCTTGTGCGCAATCTTCCACAACGGCAAGGCTGTTTTCAGCAGCCAGTTCGAGCAAATCCTCCATATCGGCCGCCTGCCCATACAAGTGCACGGGAACAACGGCTTTGGTCTTTGGGCTCAGGGCTGCACGCACTTGATCCAAATCCAAAGAGTAGGTGTCCGGCCGAACATCGACCAACACGGGCGTCAATCCGAGAAGAGCGATAACCTCGGCTGTAGCCACATAGGTAAACGTCGCCGTTATTACTTCATCTCCTGGCTTCAGATCCAATGCCATGAGGGCCAATTGAAGGGCATCGGTGCCGTTGGCGCATGGAATGACTTGGGCACCGCCCACGTAGTCTGAGAGTTCAGCCGCAAAAGCCTTGACCTCAGGACCTTGAATGTAGGCACCCTTGCGCACCGCTGCCAGAAGCGCTGCGTCGAGTTCCGGTTGGATTTTAGCGTATTGACCCGCTAGATCCACCATGGGAAGCGGTAGGGAAAACGTGGGGGTATGGTTCATGATTCCGTATGCGGGTGCAATTCCTACAAAAATACCCCTTTTAACATGCAATTCATGGATAGATTCT
The DNA here is from genome assembly GCA_003444795.1 of Cryomorphaceae bacterium. Taxonomy (GTDB): domain Bacteria; phylum Bacteroidota; class Bacteroidia; order Flavobacteriales; family Schleiferiaceae; genus TMED14. The sequence continues at coordinate 248 of DLWR01000217.1, read as the reverse complement.
GCGTTCTACCTTCGCAACATGCGCAATTTATCCCTCCTATGCATCGCTCTTCTGTGGTCCTGGTCCGCTTTGGGCCAAACAGCGGTCGTGCGTCCGCGTCGAAGCACACCGGTGCCCACCACCGTGGAGAGCCAACGAGGCGGCCTTATCCAAGTGGGATTGGGGGGATTTCAACCCAGTGGCTTTTGGCGTCAGCGCTATGGCGGAATGCAAGATCTTCAAACGAGCAATAGCTTCCTGTGCGGCAA
>DLWR01000112.1:3843-4031 GCA_003444795.1 Cryomorphaceae bacterium | reverse complement strand
GTCGTTGCCGCGGCTAGACTTTAACGGCTGCTGGTACGAATCGGCTATAGTCACCGTTGTTTTTAATTACGTCCCGGACGATACTCGACGAAATGAAGGCCCACCGGGCGCTTGTGAGTAGGAAAACGGTTTCAAGTTCAGGCTTCATCTCGCGGTTGGCCTGTGCTATGGCTTTTTCAAATTCAAAA
>DLWR01000112.1:0-3561 GCA_003444795.1 Cryomorphaceae bacterium | reverse complement strand
GGCTTTTTCAAATTCAAAATCAGCCGGGTTGCGCAAACCGCGCAGTAAAAAATGGGCCCCTTGTTGTAGCGCAAAATCGACGGTGAGTCCTTGGTACGAAACAACGCGCACTTTGGGTTCCTTCGAGAATGTTTCGCGCATCCAAGCCATGCGCTGCTCCAATGGGAAGAGGTAGTGCTTCTCCGAATTTTCACCGACCGCCAAAATAATTTCATCAAAGAGCGGTAAGGCGCGCTCCACGATGTTTACGTGGCCAAGCGTGATGGGATCAAAAGATCCTGGGAAAAGAGCGATTCTGGGCATCTTCAAGGGCTTGTTCAGCGAGCAAGGTAGTGAATTCTTGGAGGGAGGTGCCTCGTGCAGCCAGCTGCTTGGGCACGATACTTTCTGCACTCATGCCTGGGACCGTATTGATCTCGATGAGGACGGGAGCCCCCCCATCTTCAGGCAAAATGAAATCCGCACGACAGAATCCGCTCAGGCCAAGTCCTTCATAGACCCGGCGCGTAAAGTCTTCCACTTGCGTTGAGGAGGATGCGGGAATTCGGGCAGGCGTGATTTCTTCGGAAAGGCCTTCGTACTTGGCGGCAAAGTCAAAGAAGTCCTTTTTGGGGATGATTTCGGTGATGCCCAAGGCCTCCGTCTTTCCCTGTAGCCGGGCGACGCCACAACCTACCTCTATGCCCTTCACGCCTTGTTCGATGACGATGGCGTCGTCCTCTTTGGCGGCGGCTTGCAAGGCTTCTGGGAGTTCATCTAAGGACCCAATTCGGGTCACCCCATAGCTAGAGCCGCTGCGGCATGGTTTCACGAAAAGCGGAAAGCGGAGGGCGGCCAAAGCGGGATGCAAACTCGCGGGTTCCACACCGGCCTGGGTCCAAACCGCTGGGGATACGGGGACGCCTAGCCGGCTGATGACCCCATTGGTCCAGGCCTTGTGGAAGGTCAATGCCGAGGCGGCAGGCGAGCAGGAGGTGTAGGGGATGCCCAAGGTTTCCCAGCCAATGGCCAGGGTGCCGTCCTCACCAGGGTGGCCATGAATCAGATTGAAGATGAGCTCTACGGGTTGACTGCTGCCATTTTGGAGAATGGCCATTCGGGCCGCATCAAAACCCACAGGTTGATCCTGCCCATCTACGGCTTCCCACCCAGAGGCAGAGAGCGTAAGGCCAAAAACGTCAAACTTGGAGCGGTCTAAGGCTTCGAAAACAGTCCGACCACTCTTGACAGAAATCCCAAATTCACTGGAATACCCGCCCATTACCACTGCAACTCGTAGCGCCATAGGTCAAAGATAGCGAGTGGCTGAACCCATATGGCTACTTTTGTAGTCGATGAAGATCATTTTATTTCTCAAGAGCAAGACGTTCTGGCTCAATTCAGGATTGGCCTTGGCGTTTTTCATTCTCTTAGGCTTGAGCGCCAATTGGATATTGAAGGGCATTACATCGCACGCCGACGTGGCCGTGGTGCCTGACCTTTCTGGGATGACCTTTGAAGAGGCCCAAGCGGTACTCGAAGAGGATGCTTTCCTGGCAGAAGTGATGGATTCGAGTCTCTACTTTGCCAAAATGAAGCCTGGGACGGTGGTAGATCAATACCCGATGCCAGGTGCTACGGCCAAAGCGGGCCGCATGGTCCAATTGACCATCAACCGCCGCCGCGCAGGAAAAGTGGCCCTACCGCTCTTGGTGGAGCGCACTCTTCAGCGTGCCGAACTAGACCTGACCTCCCGCGGTCTGCGCGTGGGCCGAATTACCTACGTTCCCGATCTAGCAGAAGGCCTGGTCCTTCAGGTTAGTGCGGGCGGTGTGGTCCTCGCCGAAGGCAGTCAAGTCCGAAAAGGCACTTCCGTGGATTTGGTGGTGGGCAAGCGTTCGGGCCCTCCCACGCATGCGGTCCCCAATCTTCTGGGGATGCGTCTTGGTGAAGCCAAAGCCATTTTGCAGTTGAGCGGATTGCGAATGGAATGGGTGGAAGGCGATACGACGAATACCTCGCTCGTGGTCATCGATCAACTTCCTTCGGATTCCAAAGGCAGCTTTGTGACGCATAAAGACGGCGTGGTGCGCGTTTGGTTAGGGGAGGGGTATCTCCTGCAGAGCAATGATGAAGAATAGCATGGCGGGATACGGTCGTCTTTTGGGGATTTTCCTGATGGTTGGGTGTGGAACCCTTTGGTCGCAGCCTGTGGAGTTTGCCCACATGCCGCGCACGGCTCAACCGCAACCCGCTTCGCTCCTCAACAAAACCTCCGATACGCTTCTCCCCCCATTTGTCGATGGCTTTTCTCAGCGTTTACACGCTGCCTGGACGCCTTCCGGCGTGGTAGCGGCTAGCCATTGGTCCAAGGACCCTTTGTCTATTGGTGCCGCTGTTTTTGATGGCATTGCATCTGATGGTCAGGCGTATAAACCGGGAGTTTTGGGCAATGATTCCTTGACGGACGCTTTGCTGTCCCCGTACTTCAATCTGACGGGACAGAGCAATGGTGTGTTGAGTTTTTACCTCCAGCAGGGAGGGGCCGGGGATCCGACGGAAACCAATGATTCGTTGGTGGTGCATTTTTGGAATCCTTCGGCGGCTACATGGGAGCATGCCTGGGGTGTGCGCGGGGGCGTACCGAACGATACTTGGCGGGCCCACGCTATTGCCCTTCCCACGCATCTGAACGGCCAAAATGGCGTTCGTCTTCGCATTGCCCGCTATGGATCCCCGGGTGGGGCGTTTGACCACTTCCTTTTGGATTACTTGGAGTTTGGCATGGCCCGAACCCTTTCCGACACTGCTCTCTTCGATCCGGCATGGTCGCGAGTGCCTGCGCAGCTGTTCAATGGCTACTCTGAGCTGCCCTGGTGGCATTACAGCGGCTTCGTGCTAGAAAAGGACAGTTTGAGCACGGCCTATCGACGCAACGGTACGGCCCCGGTAGGCGGGTGGCAGTTGAATTTGGGCAAGTACACATGGCGAGACAGTCAGGGCAACATGGTCGCCAGTCGCTCAAGTGTTCCCGTTGTGACGACGCTGAACCACAATGTCAGCACGCCCTATTCCTTTGCCTTGACGAAGCCAGGCTTGACCCTTTCCGGCCCAGAAACTTTTTACTTCACGGGATGGTTTGACGGGGAAAATGTGGGGGAGCTCGCCAATGACAGTTTGTATATCGTTCAGCCCCTGCAGGAGCGCTATGGCCTGGACGATGGCACAGCAGAACGCACCTATGGAGTCACCCAAGGCAATGCGCCGCAGCTGGCCCAAAAATTTAATTTTTTGCAAGCGGATACCCTTCGTGGCGTGGACCTGTCCTTTGTGCCTGCGGGATTTGATTGGGCGGGCATGACCTTCCAATTGGGAATTTGGGAGGTGGATACGGCGGGCCTTCCGGGCACGGCTATCTATGTGTCCGACAGCGCTTACCACCCGGAGCTCCCCTATGCGGGCGATCCCTTCCGCCATTATGTTTTGGATACAGCCGGACTCTATCTCCCCAAAGAGGTCTACATAGGCTTCATCCAGACGACGGGGCCGGCCATCACGGTAGGCTTGGACATGAGCGTACAG
>DLWR01000172.1 GCA_003444795.1 Cryomorphaceae bacterium | reverse complement strand
TCTTGGTGGTAACCCATGTAGTCACGACCATCCCGGTAGGCATTCACCAATACCGAATTAAAGCGCGTGCCGAGTTCTTCGTTCAGCCGGTCCCTGAGGGAATGAAGCTCGGGCAACCATCCTTGGCCCACGAGCCGCCGCTTGGAATACGTATAGGTTAAGCCTTCATCAGCTTGAAAGAAGCTTCGGCGCGGCTCTGGAATCAACTTTCCAAAGAGCTTGACGCTCCCCTGTTCCCATGGCCATTTGGTCCAACCCTCTGCATACAGGGTTTCAGCTTCAGAAGCACTAAGCCAAGCAGGGGTATACGTCCAGGGGAGCGAGTTAGCCATGCAGCTTTTGGTGCATCTCTGCCACCCAAGCAGCGGTTTCCTCCAAGGGGCGGGTAGGGTAGCCTTGGGCATGTGCTTTTTCGCCGCTGTAGTCTACGCAGTTACAGGCAGCCCGAACGCTGTCCTTGGTCAACAAGGGTCGAGAACCAAGCAGCATCTCGCGAAGCCGCTCTGCACGCCATGCGATTTCCAAGAGGGCTTTAGGAGCCGTCCGCTTGGGCGGGTTCACGCCAAGGCCATTCGCCAAAAGACAAAAAACGTTTTTGAACGAGGCATTCGCACCGTTTAGGATGAATCGCTCCCCGATTGGAGGGTTCTTCAAGGCACGTGCCACCGCTTCCGCAACGTCTCGAACATCCACCCAGCCAGTGGAACCCGGAGATACTAATGGCAAGCCCTTCGCTATGGTTTTTGGGAATAAGCTGCTGCCATCGGCCCATGCTGAGGGCCCTAAAATCACGCTTGGATGAAAAACAGTCAACGGAAGGCCTTCTTCGTGGTAGCGCCATGCGACGAGTTCGGCATCCAGCTTAGATTTCCCGTAGGCCGAGAGCGTGGAACGTTTGCTTTCATTTGCCTCGGTGACTAAGGGCTCCCTCGGATCTACACTCAAAGTGCCTATGCTGCTAATGTGGAGACCAAATTTTACTCCGCGATCCAAAGCGGCCAGCCACAGATTTTCGCTCATTTGTGGATTGGTTTTGAGCATGTTGGATTCGTCGCGCTTTCGGAAGGAGACAATAGCTGCGGTGTGAACCACATGGGTAGCCCCTTCTAAGGCGTCCGCGGTGTCCAGAGCATCCAGTAAATCCACTTTTCGCCACGTAACTCGGTCAAACATGTCGGGATGTCCTTGTGCTGCCCAACTTGCTTTGACGGCTTCCAACGCCGATGGGCTCCGGTACACGCCGCAGACGGCTTCTCCTGTTAGTGCAAGGGTGAGCAGAATTTGCGAGCCCAACATCCCAGAGGCACCTGTTACGACAATCATACTTTAAAGGTACGCCCTCCCTCGAGCGCCTGCTATACATTTGTAGCATGAGTCTCTCCTTTGTTGAAGAATTGCGCTGGCGCCGAATGTTGCACGACAGCATGCCCGGTACCGAAGAGTTTTTGGCATCTGGCCCCCAAAAGGCCTACATCGGATTTGATCCCACGGCGGATTCTTTGGGGGTGGGCAACTTGGTCCAAGTCATGATGTTGGTGCACTTTCAACGCGCAGGCCACCAGCCCTATGCCTTAGTGGGGGGCGCTACCGGCATGGTAGGAGACCCATCCTTTAAATCTGCGGAACGTCAGTTGCTCGACGTCGACACCTTGACGCAAAACTTGGCAGGTCAAAAGGCCCAACTCATGAAGTTTTTGGACTTTGACGGACCCAATGGCGCTAAGATTGTCAACAACTACGACTGGTTTAAGGAGTTTGGATTCTTGGACTTTATTCGGGATGTGGGCAAGCACATCACGGTGAATTATATGCTGGCGAAGGATTCAGTGAAGAGCCGTCAAGAAAGTGGTATCAGCTATACGGAATTCAGCTACCAGCTTATCCAAGGCTATGATTTTTACCACCTTTGGAAGGAGGAGGGCATCCGTTTGCAAATGGGTGGAAGCGATCAGTGGGGAAATATCACCACCGGCACGGAGCTCATTCGTCGCATGGGAGGTGGAGAGGCCTTTGCACTCACCACGCCGCTCATCAAGAAAGCAGATGGAACCAAGTTTGGCAAAACAGAGGGCGGTAACGTCTGGTTAGATCCCAACCGAACCAGCCCCTACCAGTTTTATCAGTTTTGGCTGAATGCCGCCGATGAGGACGCCGGCAACTATATCCGCATTTTCACGACGAAGAGCCGCGAAGAAATTGAAGCCTTAGAGGCCGAACATGCCCAGGCGCCCAATTTGCGCATTGTCCAAAAGGCCTTGGCCGCGGACATTACCGGGCGTGTTCACTCGGAAGAGGAATTGCACAAGGCCCTACAGGCGAGCCAAATCCTCTTTGGCCAATCCACCGCTGACGCCTTAAAAGCACTTGATGCTCGAACCCTTTTGGATGTCTTTGAAGGGGTTCCCCAGATGACCGTTTCCAAGGATGCTTTGTCGGCAGGCTTGCCCATTTTAGACGTTGCCTGTGCGGATGCGTCGTTGTTTGCGTCGCGCGGGGAAGCCAAAAAGCTTTTGGCCGCAGGAGGCGTTTCCCTCAATAAAAACAAGGTGGACGGGGACTATACCGTAACGCTGGATGATGTCATTGGCGGCGGCTACTTGCTCGTTCAAAAAGGCAAGAAAAACTACGCCTTGGTCGTCCTCAGCTAAGCGGCTGGATCAGGTCCCATCGGTTGCCGTAACGGTCGGCTACAACACAAACTTTGCCGTACTTCTCCGTGCAAATGGGGGCTTCCGGATGACAGCCGTATTGGGCAAGTCGCGCCACATCTGCCTCTAAATCCGAACAGTGCATAAAGAGGAAGACCCTGCCTCCGGTTTGGCGGCCAATGGCCGCTTCTTGTTCAGGCGTCGACGCTTTGGCCAGCAGGAGAGCACAGCTACTCCCTGGGGGCGCCACGCGAACCCATCGCTTTTCCGGACTTTGTGCGCTATCCTCTAGGAGGTCAAAACCCCAGGCTTCAGTGTAATGCTGGATGGCTTCGTCGTAGTCGGGTATGACGATGGCGACCATGAAGAGCTGCTTATTCACTTTCGAGCGGAATACAGGCGTATGCGGCGTATTCATAGCCAGTGGCCTGCGTGGTCGTAGGTTTTGCCAAGTGGTGAAGTTGCCCGTAGGGTTTGGATTCTTGGCCTTTTAACTTGGGCAATTCTAAAATTTCTTCGTCTGTTAAAACGCACTGTATACCCACTTCCCCACGCGTGAAAATGATCATACGAAAGCGCTGCTCGTCCTGGTTTTTGACGTCTTGATAGCGCAGAACCCAGGCATTCAGTCCTGCGTCATTGAGTTCTCCAGGGAGGGGCTTCAGCTCCTCAAAACCAAAGGTTTGGAGATAGCCAGAAAAGGCCTCCCAAAAAGGACCTACGCGTTTTTCGGTGAGGAATTCAACGAGGGTACGTTCGGGCCAAGAGTTGCTGATAAAGGCAGAAGATCGGACTTGACCATGAATAAGGCCCGTAACGTATTTTTTGGCCATGCGACGGTCAGAAGGGATGCCGGGCTCATCAAAAAGCAAGGCTTTTTGGGTCTGACCAATGGCTTGGCCTTTTGCATTGTACAGGGTGGAACCTGTGGCTAGCTCACCATCCTTCACCGCAGCTTTTTCTACCCAAACGCGCTTCGTGATCGCGTATCCTCCGTCAGCGGCACGAACGGCGTGAACGGCGGTGCTGTCGGACAACGTGAACGCGGGCTCTTTGTCCACGGTAATGCTGGTCCATTCGTTGACCCACTGGGCGGACAAGGGTGACGCGAGAAGAATAAGGGCTGCGGTCCACCACAATAACTGCAGGCTGCGGGTAGTAGGGGCGAGGTTGAGCATAGTAGGCGTTTCCATAAGGGCGTCGATGGGTGTATGGACGATGAGGGTGATGATCGGCAGAGGCTTGAAGGTTAACACCGAATAGGAGCAAGGTAGCAATCAGTAAGCGCATAATCGAGTCTTTAGGTTAAACGGTCATCAAAGAGCAGCCGCGGAGGTCAGAACCTTCCAATCGGCCAAGGACTTCAAATGAACCATTTTCAAAGACCTTGCCAAGATCTGCCGTCGCCAAGAAAGCGCAGGAATCGGCATTGGCTAAATCCACGATGTTGAGCGCGGCGTGCGACTCCAGCGCGGCCCATTCCAAGGGGTTTTCGGGACTTCGAGGAAGAACACGCATTTGAGGTGGCGGAATGTACCGACCTTCCCCAAAACTATAGGCTTGGGACATGAGTTCGGTCATGCCGTACTCTGAATGAATGCGATCCACCCCAAAGGCTCTGGTGAGCTGGGCATGGACGGCTTCTCGAACGGGTTCCACACGGCGCCCCTTCATCCCGCCCGTTTCCATGATCAAGGTGCTCTTTAAAGCAAGCGGTTTTTCCAAGCTTTCGGCCCAGTCCAAGAGGGCAAAGGTGACGCCCAGGATCACCGTAGGGACGCCATTTAACTCGAGGGTCTCCAAACGGTAGCGCAATTCATCCAGTCCTTTCAAGAAGAATCCCGATTCCTCTGCGGGGGATTGCTGGACAAAATGTTCGGCCATGGCGATTAGAGAAGAGCCTTCGCGTTCCATGTAACTGGGAAGGAGGCAAAGCCAGGCGTATTGGTTTACTGGGCCGTAGAAGTGCTCAAAGCAGGCTTGGGCATTTCGCAAATAGGCCTCAGGGGAGGCGATGTGGTGTTTGGAGGTCATCTGCCCCGAGGTACCACTGGAGGTGTAGATGGCACCAGGTTTAAAATGGCCCGTTTTGACTGTATGCGTTTTAAACGTTTCAATGGGCAAGAAGGGAATGTCCTCTACGCGTTTGACCGCCTGTTTTCTGGTGGCGTCAAAGCCCAATGCTTGAAGCCATGAACCATAGACGGGGTTGTGTTCGGCTTGGTAGTGGAAGAGGCGAACGGCTACTTCGTGGAACGTGTCCGAAATAAAGGGGTAGGCCTCACTCATCGCTTTCGTCACGTTCCTCGCTTTGTATGGGCGCACTCAAGGCTTGAACATCGACACGCAAACTGTCAATGATCCACTGGTAGTAGGTGGCCATTTTTTCCGCGTCGCTGTGGTAATAGGTAAAGTTGCGCTGGACTTGTTCGGCGGTTACGCCAAAGTCGGCATACAAGGTTTCGTAGTAGGCGTTTAGCGGGATGGAATCGCCCAGAAGGGTATTGCCTGTTCGTGCCCCTTCCAGCAGGTTCATTTCGTAGAGCAGCTTGACGAAGGTCTTTTCGGGCAAGAGGTCCTCCGGCTTTTCAGAGGGGTTTTGCGGCTGGGCACTTCCTCCCCATTGGCAGGCGCTTATGAGGCCCGTAACTAGAAGGAGAATGACGGCCGCTTGCTTCATGGCCGAACGAAAAGCAAGCGCTGACCCTGCGCCTCGCCTCGAACTTTTCCGTTGCGGTAGACCAGGTGGCCGTTGACAAAGGTGTGGGTCACGCGCGCTGCAAAGGTCCTCCCTTCAAAGGGCGACCAGCCGCATTTGCTCAGCACATTGTCCCGAGTCACATTCCAAGGGCGCGAGGGATCCACAATGACCACGTCCGCATGGTAGCCTTCGCGGAGGTAGCCGCGGTCTGCGATACCAAAAAGGTCGGCTTGGTTGTGGCACATGAGCTGAACGATGCGCGCGTAATCGATGTCGTTCCGGCGCGCCAACTCCAACATAGCGGGCAAGCTGTTTTGCACCAATGGACCTCCTGAGGGAGCATCGGCGTACGGTCGCATTTTTTCCTCAAGGGTATGGGGAGCGTGATCCGTCGAAACGACATCAATTTTACCATTCAGCAAGGCCTCCCGAAGAGCATTGCGGTCGGCTTTGGTCTTTATGGCGGGGTTCCACTTGATGAAATTGCCTTTTTCGGCATAGTCTTCATCACTGAACCAGAGGTGGTGCACACAGGCCTCTGCTGTGATTTTCTTCTCTGCTAATGGCAAATCGCCATCGAGGAGATCGAGCTCCATGGCGGTTGAAACGTGGTAGAGGTGGAAGCGCGCACCCGTTTTGCGGGCCATGGCAATGGCCGCAGAGGAGCTGATGTAGCAGCCTTCCGCCGAGCGGATGATGGGATGATCGGCGGTTGTAAGGTTTTCGCGGCCTTTTTCTGCAATGAGGCGCTCCAAATTGGCCTGAATGGTGGCCTCATCCTCACAGTGGGCGATGAGTTGATGGTCTACCTCGCGGAAGATGCGCTCTAGGGTTTCGGGGTTGTCCACCAGCATATTTCCCGTTGAGGAGCCCATGAAAATTTTAATGCCGGCCACATCGCGCTTGGAAACCTTTTTCAGCTCCTCCAAATTCTCATTGGTGGCGCCCATGTTGAAGCTGTAGTTAGCCCAAGAGACCTTCGCCGCGCGGGCATACTTTTTCTCTAATTCCTCCACGGTAGTCGCTTGGGGAATCGTGTTGGGTTGTTCTACATAGCTGGTTACGCCACCTGCAATGGCGGCCATGGATTCCGTCGCGATATCGCCCTTGTGGGTCAGGCCGGGTTCGCGAAAATGAACTTGCGTATCGATAACGCCGGGCAGGACATAGCAGCCAGCTGCGTCGATCACCTGAACGGTGGCATCTTGCGGAGCGAGGGTGGCATCTATGCGCTCAATTCGGCCGTTTTCAAGTAGAATATCGGCTTCATGGATCAGGCCCTCGTTGATTAGGCGGGCATTCTTGATTAAATAGCGTGGGGGTATGGAATTCATTTGCGAAATATGCTCGAAATCTTCAGCAAAATTACCCCAAAGACGGCCTCTCTAATAATGCCGCTGGACATTTTGCTTTGACCCAATTTTCGGTCCGTGAAGATGACGGGTACCTCAGCCAAATGGAAGCCTTTGCGCCAAGAGCGAAACTTCATTTCGATTTGGAAGGCATAGCCCACAAAGCGAATTTTCTCAAAATTGATGGCCTCCAAAACGCGACGGCGGTAGCACTTAAATCCTGCCGTGGTGTCGTGAATAGGCATGCCGGTTATATAGCGCAC
>DLWR01000005.1:2826-3662 GCA_003444795.1 Cryomorphaceae bacterium | reverse complement strand
TTCCAGGATCAGTTCCCCGGCAAGAAGCTCTTCACGGAAGGGTATGAGGGCATTGAGGTCCGCAAGGGCGACGCTTCTGGGGACCAGCAGGTTGACGGAATTTCAGGGGGCACCATCACATCAGTGGGTGTCCAGGCGATGATTTCGGATTGCTTGAAGCCCTACAAAAACTATTTGATGAGCATTGCTTCCGCTGCGACTGCCCCTGTGATCGACAGCCTAGGTCTTGCCGCTGATTCCACTTTAACCACTGCCGCATTATGAGCACTGAGCAAAAACCTGCCAAAGAGGGCTTGTTCTCTAAAAAGAATCGCGCGCTCCTCACGGACCCGCTCAATTCCAACAACCCTATCACGGTTCAGGTATTGGGTATCTGTAGCGCCTTGGCGATCACCGTGAAATTGAAGCCTGCAATCGTCATGGGGCTGTCGGTTTTGGTGGTAACGACCATGGCGAATCTCATCACGTCCCTCATGCGCAACATGATTCCTAACCGAATCCGCATCATCGTCCAGCTCGTTGTGGTAGCCGCCTTGGTGATCTTGGTGGACCAAGTGCTGAAGGCCTTCGTCTACGATGTGTCCAAGCAGCTCTCGGTATTCGTCGGTTTGATCATCACCAACTGTATCATCATGGGCCGCATTGAGGCCTTCTCCTTGGGCAATACCCCTTGGAAGTCGGTATTGGACGGCTTAGGCAATGGTGCTGCCTACGGCGGAATCTTGATCATCGTCGCCTTCTTCCGCGAATTGCTCGGCAATGGCACGTTGTTGGACTACCCCGTAGCGGAGATGTTGGGTCTGTATGACCTGGGCTACAAGAATAACGGTATGATG
>DLWR01000005.1:0-2613 GCA_003444795.1 Cryomorphaceae bacterium | reverse complement strand
TTGTTGGATTACCAAGTTGTGGAGATGTTGGGTCTCAAGGACTTGGGCTACGAGAACAACGGCATGATGCTGTTGCCTCCCATGGCCTTGATTGTGGTAGCCTTGATTATTTGGGTGCAGCGCGCCAAGACTCCTTCCTTGATTGAAAAAGACTAAGTCCTAAGAAACCATGCAAGATTTACTCAACATCTTTGTCAAGAGCATCTTTATTGACAATATGATCTTCGCCTACTTCCTAGGCATGTGTTCGTATTTGGCTGTATCGAAAACGGTTAAAACAGCCATGGGCCTTGGATTGGCAGTGACCTTTGTATTGACCATCACGCTTCCCGTGAACTACTTGTTGGAGACCAAAGTCCTTCAAAAGGGCGCATTGGAATGGTTGGACCCTTCTTTCGCCGATTTAGACCTCAGCTTCTTATCCTTCATCATGTTCATAGCCGTTATCGCTGCGATGGTACAATTGGTGGAAATGGTCGTCGAGAAATTCGCGCCAGCTCTGTACTCAGCCCTGGGTATTTTCCTTCCCTTGATCGCTGTCAACTGTTCTATCCTTGGGGGTTCTTTGTTCATGCAAGAGCGCGCGTATGAGAACATTGGCCAAGCCACTGTGTTTGGTGTAGGATCAGGCATTGGTTGGTTGTTGGCCATCGTGGCTATCGCGGCCATCCGTGAACGCTTAAAGTATTCCCACGTTCCCGCTCCTTTGCGCGGCTTGGGTATCACCTTCATCATCACGGGCTTGATGGGCATTGCCTTCATGAGCTTCATGGGAATCAAACTCTAATCAGTCGATAGCGATATGTTTTTAGCAGCATCCTCTCTCGTACTCGGCGTCTCTGTCGCCGTTTTTACCCTGGTCATTTTGGCCCTGGTGACCATTCTATTGCAAGCCAAGGCGCGCTTGAGCCCTTCTGGACCCGTTAAGTTGGAAATCAACGGCGACAGCGTTGAAGTAGAGTCTGGTAGCACCTTGTTGGGCACCTTAGGTAACCAAAAGATTTTCTTGCCTTCTGCCTGTGGCGGTGGCGGTACTTGTGGTATGTGTAAGTGCCAAGTTTTCGAAGGCGGCGGTGAGATCCTCCCCACGGAAACAGGCTTCTTCAACCGGAAGCAAGTGGCGGACAACTGGCGTTTGGGTTGCCAAGTCAAGGTGAAGAACGACATGAAAATCAAGGTGCCGGATGAAATCTTTGGCATCAAAAAGTGGGAGTGCGAAGTGGTTTCTAACTACAACGTGGCGTCGTTCATCAAGGAATTTGTGGTCAAGCTTCCCGAAGGAGAAAGCCTCGACTTCATCGCTGGTGGATACATCCAAGTGGACGTTCCTGCCGTAGATGTGAACTTCAAAGACATGGACATCACGGCGCACCCACGTCTGGGCAAGAAGCCAGATGAATTCCAGTCGGAGTGGGACAAGTTTGGTTTGTGGGATCTCAAGATGAGCAACCCCGAGCCCCTTTTCCGCGCCTACTCTATGGCCAACCACCCTGCGGAAGGCAACATCATCATGTTGAACATCCGTATCGCTACGCCACCCTGGGACCGTGCAAAGAATGGCTGGATGGATGTCAATCCTGGGGTTTGTTCTTCCTTTGTATTCAATTTGAAGCCTGGCGACAAAGTGACCATTTCCGGTCCTTATGGCGAATTCCACATCAAGGATACCGACGCTGAAATGATCTACGTAGGTGGCGGTGCTGGTATGGCGCCCATGCGTTCTCACTTGTTCCACCTTTTCCACACGTTGAAGACGGGCCGAAAAGTATCCTACTGGTACGGCGGCCGTTCGCGTCGTGAGCTCTTCTACATCGATGACTTCCAAAATATCGAAAAAGAATTCCCCAACTTCAAGTTCCATATGGTGCTTTCTGAGCCCCTTCCCGAAGACAACTGGAAGGCTAAGACTAGCATTGATGACGAAGGCGATGGTTTCACCGGCTTTGTTCACCAAGCCCTGATCGATAACTATCTCTCCAAGCACGACGCTCCTGAGGACATCGAATTCTACTTCTGCGGACCTCCTATGATGAACGCAGCGGTATTGAAGATGGTCGATGACTTCGGCGTACCTGCAGAGAACGTATCCTTCGATGATTTTGGTGGATAATCTCTTCAACCTAAGAAAAGCGGCCCCGGCCGCTTTTTTTGGCACGCTCCTATTCGTTGCGGGCTGCCAGGGCCCGGAGAATGCGCTTTATTTTGAAGGGGAAGCCCAAGCAACCACCTTTCACATTACGGTATATGGCGATGCACGCGTAGAGGCGACCGACATCCAACGCTGGTTGGCCGACTACAATCACGTAGCCTCTCCTTGGGATAGCACGTCCCTGATTTCGGCCCTAAACGGTCCAGATGTTGTCGCACCTGACCACCCTTATTTGTGCGAGATGCTGAAAATTGGGCGGGAGCTGTATCGCATGACCGACGGTGCCTTGGATCCTACGCTAGGTCCCGTGATCGAGGCTTGGGGGTTTGGAGTGGGTCCCGCAACCTTGAATCCACAGGATACTGCTGGCCTTCATGAAGTCATGAAAAGCGTGGGCGATACGACCTGGTGGTTTCAACTTGCTCACGATTGCACAGGGCATTCCTCGATGAAAATGTATCTGA
>DLWR01000068.1 GCA_003444795.1 Cryomorphaceae bacterium | reverse complement strand
CATGAAGCAGTACGCACTCCTTTTGGCGGCATGCACCTTGGGGTATTCGACTCAGGCCCAAATCGCCTTTGAAGAATACGACTTGGAAAACGGCCTCCATGTCATCCTGCACCAGGACAACAGCACGCCCATTGTGGCCGTTTCAGTCCTCTACCACGTAGGATCCAAGAACGAAGAAACCAACCGCACGGGCTTTGCCCACTTCTTTGAGCACTTGCTCTTTGAAGGGTCCGAAAACATCGGCCGCGGCGAGTACATGAAGCTTATCCAGGCAAATGGGGGTACGCTCAACGCGAACACTATGCAGGACCGCACCTTCTACTATGAAATCCTCCCCTCCAACAATTTGGAGCTTGGTTTGTGGATGGAATCGGAGCGCATGCTGCATGCCAAAGTGGACCAGACCGGTGTAGAAACGCAGCGTGAGGTCGTGAAAGAGGAGAAGCGCATGCGCGTGGACAACCAACCTTACGGCTCTTGGAGCGCAGAGATGTTCAAGCGTGCCTTCCCTGACCACCCCTACAACTGGGCGGTCATCGGTTCCATGGATGATCTCAACGCCGCACAAACTGAAGACTACGTCAATTTCTACAAGAAGTTCTACAACCCCAACAATGCTACCTTGAGTATTGCGGGAGACATTGATCCCAAGCAGGCGAAGGCATGGATCGAAAAGTACTTTGGTACGATTGCCGCAGGTGAGCCAGTGGTTCACCCTTCTAAGCATGCTTCAGCCTTGACGGGCGAGATTCAGGATACGGTCTATGACAACATCCAAATTCCGGCCATTTTTGCGGGATACCGCATGCCCGGCCAAGCAGGTAAGGATGCTTACGCCCTTCAAATGTTGACAACGGCCACGAGCGATGGCCCATCATCACGCCTGTCCAAGCGCTTGGTAGACCAAGACCAATCTGCGCTTCAAGTGGTGGCCTTCCCCTACGCCTTGGAGGATCATGGCATCTTCATCACGCTGGCCCTGACCAATGGCGATCATAGCACGGCAGAGGTTTTGGGTACCATGGACGAGGAAATTGCCCGAATGCAATCCGAGCTCCTCTCTGAAAAGGAATTTGAAAAAGTTTTGAATAAGGTAGAGGCCGACTTCATCACCCAAAATGGCTCGGTTTCCGGCATCGCGGAATCCCTCGCCAATTACCATGTCTACTTTGGGGATGCCAACTTGATTAACACGGAGATCGAGCGCTACCGCGCGGTGACTCGTGAGGACATCCAGCGCGTGGCCCAAACCTATCTGCAACCGTCTAACCGCGTGGTCTTGACCTACCTGCCTAAGCCCAGCGACAATCCTACTGTAGAATAATGAAACGTATTTTCCTTGCCCTTGCGGCCCTGGTGACCCTTTCGGCTTCTGCCCAGTTGGATCGAAGCATACGCCCTAGTGCGGCGGAACCACGTGTTCCCACAATTGCCCCCTACACACAATTCACCCTGAAGAACGGCATGACCGTTTTAGTGGTGGAAGACCACAAATTGCCCCGAATTTCCGTGGGCCTCTCCTTGGATGCAGGTCAGGTTTTTGAGGGTGACAAAGCGGGTGTTTCCTCTCTAACGGGAGATTTACTGTCTGAGGGCACGACGTCACGCGACAAAGCGACTCTTGATGAGTCCGTGGACTACATTGGCGCACGCCTCCGTACAAGTGCCTTCGGGGTCAACACGAGCGGATTGAGCAAATACGCCGACCAACTCTTCAGCATTGCTGCCGAGGTGGCGACACAACCAGCTTTCCCAGCTTCGTCCTTTGACAAGCTGAAAAATCAATTGATTTCCAGCTTGAAGAATGAGCGCGACAACCCAGGCAGCATCCGCGGTAACGTATCGCGTGCCCTGCTGTTCGGATTGAATCATCCCTCAGGAGAATTGGTGTCAGAGGCGACCGTAAACAATGTGACCTTAAAGGACTGCCAGGCCTTTTACAAGAATTACTGGAAACCTAGCATCGCGACCTTGGTTATCGTAGGCGATATTTCTGTCGACCAGGCTCGTCAGTTGGCTGAAACACATTTTGGCGGTTGGAAGGGCAAATTCAAGAAAGAGGTTCCCTATGCGGCTCCGGCCAAGCAGGCGAATACGCGGATTGTCTTGGTCAACCGCGACGCCTCGGTTCAGTCGAGTATTTCGGTCACGAACACCATGAACCTGCGCGTAGGACATCCCGATGCGGAAGCCATGGCGGTTATGAACCAGGTTTTGGGTGCCGGTTCTGCGGGTCGCTTGTTCCAAAACTTGCGCGAAGACAAGGCCTACACCTATGGGGCCTATTCGAGATACGGCACGGGCAAATACACTACGACTTTTAGTGCGGAAGCCGAAGTTCGCAATGCAGTTACGGACTCTGCCGTGGCTGAATTCCTGTACGAGCTCAATCGCATTCGCACGGAACCCATTTCTGCGGATGATTTGCGTGCGGCGAAAAACAACCTGTCGGGCAGCTTTGGACGTTCTTTGGAAAGTCCTGCGACGGTAGCACGTTTTGCGGCCAATATCCAAGAGTACGGCCTTCCTGCAGACTATTACAACAACTACCTGAAGCGTTTGGAGGCGGTCACAATCGATGACGTGCGCCGCGTGGCTACTACCTATATCGAAGAAGGGGAGTTCCTGATTGTGATTGTAGGCAAGGCCTTGGATATTGCACCCGGTTTGCAGCGCTTGGGCTTCCCCATTGAGTACTATTCGTTGGATGCGCAGCCGACTGCAGCGCCCGTAGCGAAGGTTCCTGCCGGCTTAACGGCCCAAAAGGTTCTGGACGCGGCCTTTGCCGCTATGGGAGGTCGCGAGGCGATCGAAGGCGTTGAAAACATCGATATCCAGCAAGAAGCTAGCTTGATGGGCATGACCTTAAGTTTTCATTCCATCTACGCCAAGCCAAACTTCATTTTCTCTGAACAAAAAACGCCCATGGGTGGAAGTTTGAAAAAGTACAACGGAGTGAAGGTCGTGGTTCAGGCGAATGGCCAGGATATTCCCGTGGATGAGGCGACGGCCCAAGACGTCATCAACGACTCATGGTGTACGGAATTGCTTTTGAGCGGCGGAGAAGGCGGTAATGCCGTTTTGTCCGAAGCTCCTGCTTCGGTGAATGATGCGTTGTGTTATGAGCTGGTCGTGACTCTTGGCAGCAACGAAGTGAAGCGCTACTACGATGCCAAAACAGGCCTATGTGTCCGCCAAAGCCAAGTGGCCCAAACCCCTCAAGGCGAGCAAGTGATCAACGTGGACTACAGTGACTACCAAGTGGTAGAGGGCGTTATCAAACTACCATTCACCACCACCGTGCCCTAGCAGCCCGGTATGAACTTGGAGGTTAAAACCAAGAAGGTGGCCTTAAATGGATCAGTGGATATGAACATTTTCAACTGAGCCCGGTTGTAGAAACTGAGTTATAGGTTGAATCAAACCATCATGCTTAAATTCAGAAACCCCGGGGTTCGCCCTCGGGGTTTTTTCATGCGGTAAATTCGGTAAGGTCTTACGTGCGGTTGACCATCCAAACACCTACCAAAATGGTCACCATCCCAACAAAGTGGTTGAAGAGCAAATCCTCCCCAAAGATCAAACCCCATGCTAGAGCTACGATAGGGATGACATAGGTGGTAGAGGCGGCAAACAAGGGGGTCGTAATGGCGATCAGGCGATTAAAGACCACCATGGAAATGCTGGTGCCAATCATTCCTAGAAAGGCAATGGCCGCCAGGGAGCTCCACATTTCAGTGCCGCCTGTCAGGTTGCCCGTAATATCCGTAGCCGACAAAATACCTACAGATGGTATGGAGGCCCCAAGCATGGCAAACAGCGTAATTGCACGGGGAGAAAGGTGCTTCAGACGGCCGCCGACGGGGGTTATGCTCACG
>DLWR01000149.1 GCA_003444795.1 Cryomorphaceae bacterium | reverse complement strand
AATACACCCTGCGGGGTAAAATCAATTACTACCCCAAGAACAACGTCCACCAAATCGCCACGGGCTGGGAGCACCAGTGGAACGAATACCAATGGGTCGATGTGACCGCTCCTTGGGTGGGCGCACCTATTCAAATCAATGACACGCTAAGCACGCCGAGTATTAGTATTGGCTCGAGCAATGACATTTGGAAGGGCAACCCTCAGAAGGGCGGGGCATTTTTAGAGGACCAAATCAGCTACAAAGGCATCCAAGCCAGCCTGGGCATGCGCTTTAATTATTGGGCGCCCGGTGCTTTTGCCGACCAGGCCATTGCAGACTCTACCGCCCCGGTCATTCCAGCCATCCGAAGTGACTACCTGGCGAAAACCCTCAACCTTGGGGGCATTCGATGGAAAGCGCGCCTCTTGCCCCGCGTCAACGTATCCTTCCCCGTTCGTCCCAACCACGTGCTTTATTTCAACTATGGGCATAGTATGCGTTTGCCGCACCCGCGCTTCATTTATGCAGGCTTGGACCCCGTTTACCAAGACCGGAGCTTCTTGAGCTTCCTCGGGAATCCCGACTTAGATCCGGAAGTAAACGTTTCCTACGAAGTAGGCTATAAGGCAGCATTGACCCGAGACCTCGCCATCACCGTGGGGGCTTACAACAACAACCGCTTCGATTACATCGTTTCTCGCCGTGTGATTGTGAAGGACCAAACAGGCCGGCCCGTCACCAAAACGATGTACATCAACCAAGACTACGCCAAAATTCAAGGCTTGGAATTGGGGGTAGACTACCGTTTGGGGCGCCACTTCCGCCTCTTCGGAAACGGCAGTTTCCAAGTGGCACGGGGAAAATCCAATTCGGCTAGAGAATCCGCCCTCCAGATTGAGCAAAATGGGGAAGTTTCTCTAACCCGAGAGACCTTCTTGGCTTGGGACCGCCCATGGAGCACTAACTGGGGCATTTTCTTTACACCTGACAGCACCTTGAAGCTGGGGGGCATCTCCCTGGCCGGCCTGAGTGGCTATGTCCAATACAATGCATCTGCCGGCTACCGCTACACCCCCTATGAATACATGGGCGTCAACGATCTAGGTCGCCCTCAATACCAGCCCTTGCTCGACCAGTACCTAGGCAAACTGGCGCAGCCCTGGCACAATGTGGATAGTAAGTGGTCCTATACGCTTTCACGCGGCAAATTCCAGCGAGGCGCCACCCTTTCGGTGGAGATCAAGAACCTCTTCAACCGAAAGAACTCCCAAATCATCAACCCCATTACGGGACGGGCCTACGAATACGGTGACGATGTCCCGAATGAATGGCGCGACCCACGACCTGAGTACAACGGACCGCAAGAGTTTGGCCTCGATCCTCGCAATCCCGCGCGTTACCAAGCGCCTCGTCAAATCCTGTACGGTATCACCTTCAAGCTATGAGAAAGCACCTCTTCCTCCTCGCTTTGGTGAGCGCCGCATGTTCGGGCCACGCCCAGTTGCTTCCTTCCTATGGGGGTGAGCGAGCGGGGCAATCCGCATTCCCCTTCTTGAAGAACGATTTGCACGTTCGCTCTGCAGGCCTGGCGGGCGCTTCCGTGGCACTCCCCGGAGATGCGTATGCTTTGGCACAAAATCCAGCCGGCATGGCTTCCTTAAAAGGTACTTCGGTGGCGCTGAGCCATCTGGGCTTGAGCGGAGGAACCCAGCAAGCCGGTTTCTTTCTCTCCAAACCCCAAAAAGGCCGGGATGCCGCTTGGGGATTGAGCATCAACCATTTGCAAACCCCTGGATTCTCGGAACGCACCGAGTTTCAACCCGGCGGTACGGGCTATCAGCTCTATTCGTCCCAAAGCAGTGTAGGGCTGAGCTATGCACAGCGCCTAAGCGAACAATTTCAACTCGGGGTCACCTTGAAAGGCATTGGTGAAGTGTACACGACAGGTAGCCAGACGGGGGCCTATAGCGCTATGACCGCGGCCGCGGATGTTGGCTTCCTCTACACGACCGATGTGAAAGATTTGCGCTTTGCCGTGGTTTTGAAAAACTTTGGCGGTTCCTCTGCGCTAAAAGGCGACTTCCTCTCCGTTGACTTCAACCGAACGCCCATTCAAGGCTTGGAATCCAATACCCTGCCTACGGAATTTGCCATGGGACTCAGCATGGTGCCCTGGCAGCGCGGAACCCAATCCCTACTGTTTGCCGCACAACTCGTCCACCCCAACGACAACGCGGAAAACTACCGCGTGGGCATCGAATACCGTCCCAATGCAAAACTCTCCGCCCGAATGGGCACCAAACTCAATACCCGCGGTCAAAGCTGGCCCGTCGGTGGCCTGTCCTACGATGGGGGAAACATGGGACCCTTCCAATTGCGCATCGATGTGGCCGTTCAACGCACGGACGCCATGGGTTGGCGGAACACCTTGGGCCTTGTATTCACCCCTAAAACTGAACGTCCATGAAGCACCTACGCCTCCTGGCCTTAGCGGCCACACTTAGCCTCATGAGCTGCGAAGGATACTTTGGGACCAAAACGGACTTGGGCTTTATTGATGTGCCCAATTACAGCGTTCGAGATATCGCCTATGTGCCAATTCAGCCGGCATTCACAGGCTTTGTGCACCCCGCAGATCTCTGCATTGGCTTTGACGAGTTGCTCTACGTCGTTGATGAGGCCACAGAAGAAATCATTTGCCTGAACGAGTCGGGCGTCGAACAAGGTCGTTTGACCATTCCCGGGGTTACGACCGTTCGACAGGATCGTCGCTTAGACCTCTTGGCCATTGGACGTCATGACACCACCATTAACGGGGTTGCCTACTCATTGGCCTGTCTCTACCGCATTCACCAGATTGGCCCGAATGGAGAATACGGCCTGCCGTACGCCGAAATTGTCCACAAGACCGTACACCCGTTTTACTTCAAGAATACCTTCTCCACCTCCGATGCGCAGGTGCGCTTTGGCCAGGTGGCGGTGCTCGCCAACAATCAATCTGAGAAGAACAACCGCTACTATCTAACCCGTTCGGGGCCCTCCTCTAACAACGCCAACCAAGGCCCCGATGATGCCGTCATCTTATTTGACAACGAGGACCAGTATGTGTCACCCATTTCCGTCACGACGTCGTCAGGTCTGTACACCAATTACTTCCAAGATCCGCGCGGCATCGTCAGCTTTGCCCAGCCTCCGCAATACACCGCGGCCGTGGGCGATGATTTTTGGTTTACCTCTTTAGACCCCAACCAAGCGCTCCAAGTGCAGCACATGACCTTTGTGGAAACGGAATTTGGCGCGGATTACCGTCCCGTGATCTACAACGGAGACTACAGTTTAGCCGATAGTTGGATCAACAAAGCCAACCGCTTCACGGAGCCTTGCGCCATGACAATGGCTGGAGATGCGACCCGCTACCTCTTTGTGGTGGATCGCCAACGCGATTCCGTTTACCAGTTTACAGCCAGTGGATTGGAGGGCATCCCTCCTCCCCCTGCGTCTGGGGAGACCCGGTATACGAAGGTGTCCTTTGGCGGGGAAGGCAGCGGACCCATGCAGTTCATCGAGCCGGCAGCTGTAGCCCACTGGAAGAAAATTCTCTATGTCGTGGATGCAGGCAATGGCCGAATCTCCCGCTTTAAGTGCACCCTTGACTTTGAATAATCTTAATGACAACACCCTAACTTGTTCCCAAATGGAAAGCCGTATTTTAGAACCTATGAAGGATAGTATTATGAAGAAGATCTACACGATAGCCGCATTAGCCCTAGGATTCATGGCTTTTGCCACCAACCACGCCATTTCCGTGGTGAACAATAGCTTTTCGCCAGCCGCATTGACCATTACGGCGGGCGATACCGTAACCTGGACCCAAGTAAATGGGGTGCATAATGTAAATGGTTCGACAAGTACGTTCTCCACCAATCCATCCAGCTTTGGTAACGGGGCTGCTGCGGGAGGCACTTGGACCTACCAATACGTCTTCACGACTCCCGGCAGCTACCAGTACCAGTGCGACCCACATGCTTCCTTTATGACTGGCAGTGCGACGGTAACGGCGGCCGCAACCCGCGCC
>DLWR01000142.1 GCA_003444795.1 Cryomorphaceae bacterium | reverse complement strand
AAAAAAAGCCCGCCGAAGCGGGCTTTAAAGATTCGCATTCTTGCTTTACAATGCAGCGAGAACAGCCTCGTAATTGGGTTCCTGGCCTGTTTCAGGGACTTGCTCCGTGTGGGTGATTTGGCCGGAAGCATCTACGACTACCACGGCGCGACTAAACAGGCCAGCAAACTTGCTGTCAGCAAACGTAACGCCGTAATCAGAACCAAACGAAGGTGTCTTGAAGGCGGACAAAATGGCAACATTTTCCAATCCTTCTGCTGCGCAAAAACGAGCACCCGCAAAGGGAAGGTCCATGCTGATATTTAGAAGCTGAACGCCGTTCATGGCATTCAATTTTTCGCTGAAAGCGCGGACGCTTTTCTGGCAAACACCCGTATCAATAGAAGGGAAGATGTTTAGGACCACTTTTTTCCCAGCGTAGTCCGAAAGGGAAGCTGCGCTGAGGTCTTGGGCCGTTAAAGTAAATGCAGGTGCGGAGCTGCCAGCGCTAGGTAATTCGCCAACGGTTGTGCAAGGATTTCCGCCGAGAGTAATGTTTGCCATGCGTGAAAAGGATTAATGAATGAATTGTGAGAGGCCAAACCCTGAAAGGAGACCGATGATAACAATTGCCCAGAGAACTCGGGGCAATTGGTGGTCTTTTTGGAGTTCGAAAAGTATGGTACTCGATACGTGCAAGAAGATGCCAACCACCAACCCGCCGATAAACCCTTCCATGCCCGGCATGTCCAAGGGTAACAAGGTACCTACGGCAGCCCCGATGGGAGCAGCTACACTCATACCAAGAAGCGCCAGCGCGATTTTCTGGAAAGAGACTTGGCATTGACGCAGCCAAAAGGCTAAAAGTGCGGCAATAGGCAAGTTGTGAATGCCCAGCGAAACGGCGAAGGCCAGCTGCTCGGATTCAGGTAAGCGAAGCATGGGGATGCCTTCAACGACCGAGTGAATCAATAAGCCCGTGTAGGCTGGCCACGGGTTGGGATCGTGGTGGTGGATGTGGCCGTGTTCCAAACCACGTGATCGGCTGTCAAGGGCAAACTGCAAGAAATAGCCTAAGACGATCCATATACCCCAAGGCAAACTGCGTTCATGGTCGACATGGGCAAGTTCAGGAATCCATAAGAACACCGTTACCGCGAAAAGGAAGGCGCCTGAAAAGGCATTGCTTCGCGCCATCCATGCGCTTGGAATGGATCGAAAACCTGCTACAGCTCCTGCCCAGATGGGTAGCAAGAGGACAAGAATGGAAAGCGTGTTCGTTGACATGCGGCAAAGTTAGGTGAGGGCCTTGTAAATCGCTTGAAAAGCCCCAAATAAGACCACGAGAACCAGAACCGCCCGCACGAAGGGCTGCGCCTTAGGGATCCGCACAATGTATCGAGCGCCAAACCACGCCCCTATCGAAGATCCTAGTGCCAATATGAGTCCGGGGCGCCACTCGATGAGTCCACTGTTCAAGTAAATGATGCCAGCCGGAATGGCGAGGACAGCCGCCATGACCAATTTAATCACATTGGCATCCCGAATGCTCCAACGGTCTCCTAAGACGAGGGTGGCCAACATGAGAATTCCGATGCCCATTTGGAGGCATCCGCCATAAACACCGATCAAGAAGAAGAGGAGGCCAGACTGCCAGGGCTTGAGGGCGCGTTTCGTCCATGAATGGCCGCCCCATCGATCCGTTTTCCAAAAGAGCGTGCCAGCCATACCCAACATGACGACCGCTAGCGACCATTCCATGCCTTCCGCGCTGATACTTGCGCCCAGCCAGCCGCCCGCCAAAGACCCCAAAAGTGTGGGTAATATCAGGTGCTTGCCTGCGCGGAACAAGTAGGACTTTCGTTTGCTCTTGCGCAAACTACTCACGCTGGTGAGGGTTTGCGTGACGACGCCAATTCGGTTGGTGGCATTCGCCACGGCCCCATCCATGCCCCCTAAGAGTAGCAAGCTGACGGTCAATGCAGACCCATTCCCTGCCATCGTGTTGATGACACCCGCAAGCAGCCCGCCGGCGAAAAATAATAAGTCTATGGGGTCCAACATACCGGTCAAAGATAGGGGAGGGTCGTACCTTCGCTACACGTTAAGAACGCCGATATGAAGCAGAAATTTTGGGCGATGGCCCTACTAGGAGTAAGCCTTTGGGCCTGTTCTACCCCCGCAGCTGAGGAGACCCCTTTGCCGGAGCAACCTTATGAGTTTGCTGCAGAACTGGATACGGTAGAATTGGGCGCGGAGCGCGTCTACGCGGTGAATTACCAGCTGGTGGGAGGCCTGAAGGCAGCGACCGTTTCTTACCGTTTGCGTTTGATTGCGGGCAGCCGCCAAATGGCCGATACCCTGCAAGAGTATTTGCAACCCGGAGATACCCTAACAGGCACCTATCTCTTTGTTGACGTGCCTGTTTCAGAAGGGGTGGCCGCCTTTTCTTCCAACCTAGAAATTCGGGCGGATGGCCAATAATCCCAAAGACGAAGTTTTTATTGCGAAAACCTTGACCGGTTTGGAAGATGTCCTTCGGGAAGAACTTCTCAAATTGGGTGCACGGGATTTGGAGCCCATGATCCGGGCGGTGAAGTTTAAAGGGGACCTGGGCTTCTTGTACAAAGCCAATCTCTGTCTGGGTACAGCGGCGCGCATCCTTCGACCCATTAAGTACATTGAGGCTAGTAGTCCCGAAGATTTATTGCTCGGAGTTCAGAAAATCCCTTGGGAGCGTTGGTTTCATCCAGATAAAACCTTTGCGGTGTACGCATCAGGCAGCCATCCAGCCTTCAGCCATACGGGCTACGCGGCTTTGGTGGTGAAGGATGGAATCGTGGATCGCTTTCGCATAAAGACAGGGAAGCGCCCTTCGGTGGACCGCGAGAATGCCATGGTGCGCATTGAGCTGCACCTCAATAAGCGTCATTGTACCATCAGTTTGGATGCCTCCGGTGAATCCTTGCACAAGCGCGGCTACCGACAGGAAATGACCTTGGCCCCCATGTCTGAAGTATTGGCCAACGGCTTGATTCGCTTGACAGGCTACCGCGGCGATCGCCCTTTGTACGACCCCATGTGTGGTTCGGGTACTTTGGCCATTGAAGCGGCTATCATTGCGGACCGCCTGCCAGCCGGAATCTACCGCAAGTCTTTTGGCTTCATGCACTGGATGGACTACGATGCCGAATTGCATGCCCTTATCGAGGCAGCAGCCCTTAAGCGCATTGCCGAATCCCCCATGCCCATTTTTGCCTCCGACATCGACCAATACGCCTTGGGAGTTGCGGAGAACAATGCTGTTTCGGCCTTGGTCGATGAACGCATTTCTTTTTCGCTGGAGGCCTTTGAAAATACACGCCCCCCCGCGGAGCGTGGCATGCTGCTCTTAAATCCACCCTACGGCCGCCGACTGGAAGTAGATGTCGAGGAAACTTTTTCCCGAATAGGCGCCCACCTGCGCGAGCATTACAAGGGCTGGACGGCTTGGGTGGTGGTGCCCAGTGCGAAGGCGAACAAAGCGCTCCAAATGAAAGCGAAGCAACGCATTCCCTTTCAGAATGGCGACCTCGAGTGTATGTGGCAAGAGTTTGATATTTTCCCCTCATGAAACACATTGGTGTATTGACCTCCGGAGGTGACTCCCCAGGCATGAATGCCTGCGTACGGGCCGTAGTTCGGACGGCTACCTTGAATGGCATGCAAGTAACAGGATTCTACCGCGGGTATGAAGGCCTGATGGAAAATGATGGCATTGCTTTGACCCGTTACGATGTCCGAAACATCATTCACCGGGGTGGTACCTTTTTGCAGACTGCCCGCAGCCAAGCGTTCAGAACGCCCGAAGGCCGAGTCAAAGCGGCCGCCAACCTACGCGAGCTAGGCATTGAAGGCCTCGTAGTCATCGGGGGGGATGGATCTTTCACAGGGGCCAAAATCTTGTCCGAAGAGCATGGGATTTCGGTGATGGGCTGTCCTGGAACCATTGACAATGACTTGTACGGAACGGATTATACCATCGGTTATCAGACTGCCGTTGATACAGCCGTAGAAGCCGTGGATAAAATTCGCGATACAGCGGCCTCACACAATCGTTTGTTCTTTGTGGAAGTGATGGGCCGCGACGCGGGATTTATTGCCTTGCGCACGGGTATTGCCGCGGGCGCAGAAGGGGTTTTAATTCCCGAGACCCCCACAGACATCAACCGGTTGGTGAGCTATTTGAAAACGGATTTTCAAAAGAAGCGCCGAAGCGGCATTATCATCGTGGCGGAAGGTGACGATGGAGGAGGCGCCTATGACGTCGCCAAAAAAGTTCAAGCGGAATTCCCGGACTGGGAAACGAAAGTGACTGTGCTTGGCCATACCCAACGCGGCGGAAAGCCAAATGCCTATGACCGCATCTTGGCCAGCCGCATGGGCCATGCCGCGGTCTTGGCGTTGCGTGAGGGTCGAACGCGTGAAATGGTGGGCGTTCAAGGCAACCAGATCGCATACGTACCACTAGAACAAGCTATTAAGCACCACGCGACCATTTCGCCCTATTTGCTTGAGCTGGTAGACGCGCTATCCTAATTTTCTATGTGGGTCGAGGTCATCTTGCCGGTCCCGGTCCACAGCACCTTTACCTATGCATGGGTAGAGGAGTACCCACCCGTTCCAGGGCTTAGGGTACATGTAGCATTTGGCCGTCAGCGCTGTCTCATGGGCGTGGTGCGTTCGGTGCTCCATCAGGCGCCTCCGGTGGAAACAAAACCCATCCTTCACGCCATTGACGCTCAGCCCCGAATTCAGACCCAGCAACTCGCACTTTGGGACTGGATGGCCAGCTATTACAATTGCGCCCCTGGAGAGGTTATGCAAGCGGCCTTGCCTGCCTTTTTTAAAGTGGAGGAGGATGAAGCAGGGCCATTTACGATATCGGATGGATCCCTCGCGCATTGGCGCTGGGTCGGCCGAAAATCAGACGAAGGGCAAATTTCTGCGGCATTTGGCAAGCTAAGCCGAGCCACCAAGCAATCGGAGGCGCTTTTGGCGTATTTCCAAGTGGCCTTGAGTTGGCCGGAAGCCACGGAAGACTTTTATCCCTGGGTGCCGCAAACCGCACTGGTGGATCAAGGCGTGGATCCTTCTCATCTGCGTGTGCTCCAGGAAAAAGGCATCCTGGAAAAGAGCATGCGCTGGGAAGCTGAAGGTCATTTGCCTAACGCGGACATTCAATGTGCTCCGTTGTCTGAAGCGCAAGGCAGGGCTTTGGAAGAGGTTCGGGCCGGCATGGAAGAAGGAAAACCCGTCTTGCTCCGGGGAATCACCGGGAGCGGCAAAACGGAACTCTATGTTCACCTAGCTGCCGCTGCCATGGAACTAGGTCAGCACACCTTGATGCTTGTCCCTGAAATTGCGCTGACCGCCCAACTCTACCGTCGCCTGCAGCGTGCTGTTGGGCCTGGCCGGTTGGCCGTGTACCACAGTCAAGTGTCGGATGGGGAGCGAAGAGATCTCTGGGAGACCTTGGTGCGCACGGATTCAGCGCCGCGCCTGATTTTGGCGGCTCGATCCGGATTGTTTTTACCCTTGGAGCGCGTGGGCTGCATTTTAGTCGACGAAGAACTCGAAACGAGTTACAAACAGCAAGATCCTGCACCACGCTACCATGGACGCGATGTAGCGGTGTGGCTGTCTCATTATTTGCAGGCAGGATTGGTCTTGGGATCCGCTACCCCAAGCTTAGAGTCCTACCACCATGCGAAGTCCGGGAAGTACCATTGGGTGCCTTTGGATGAGCGGTTTGGCGATGCCATTCCGCCCACGGTAGAAATGCTGAGTTTGGTGAAATATCAAGCCTTGCAACAGATGGAAGGCCCATTGACCCGGCCTGCCGTGGAAGCCATTGCTCAAGCGGTGGAGGAAGGAAAACAGGCCCTAGTTTTCCAAAATCGCCGTGGCTATTCTCCCTTCCTCACGTGCATGGCCTGTGGGTGGACAGAGCCTTGTACGGACTGTGATGTGGCCGTTACTTATCACAAAGGGTCCAAAAGCCTTCATTGCCA
>DLWR01000178.1 GCA_003444795.1 Cryomorphaceae bacterium | reverse complement strand
GCTTCGCGGTGGAAGGCAGAAGATGCGGCAAAGGTTTCCCCAGAGGCATCGTTCGCGCGCTCATCCAATTCCACCAAGCCGGCATTAACGGCATCGCGGTGTTCTTGGCTGTAGCAATCTGCTAGCATTAAATCAATAAAGGCGCCCACTTGGGCATCGCCTGCACCACCTGAGGCAGCTGTCTTTGGAAGAATGGTATCCGCAATTGCGTTGAGGAAAGCGATGCGTTCGGGATCACCCGTACCCACCGACTCCGCGGCGCGACCGCAGGACTCCAACAAAATACTTGGGGCAATCAAGGTGCCACCTAGGACTAGTGCAAGGCGCTGCACAGCGGCACGGCGCGTCATTTCAGAGCCTAGGGCTATTTCGCGAAAAGGTACTTTCTGTTCCATTAGAGATTGCCTTTTTTAAGTTCTTCCACAGCAAAATTGGCCGCACGTGCCGTTAATGCCATATACGTCAACGAGGGGTTCACACACGACGCTGAGGTCATACACGCTCCGTCAGATATAAATACATTCGGCGCATCCCAAACTTGGTTGTGCTTATTCAAAACAGAATTTGAAGGGTCCGTACCCATGCGGGCTGTGCCCATTTCATGAATACCCATACCCAAGGCATAATCGCTCTCGTATGGGGAGACATTCTTCATGCCACAGGCCTCTAGCATTTCGGCGGCGTCATTGGCCATATCGATGCGCATTTTGGCTTCGTTTTCTTTGAGTTCGGCGTCAATAGCCAAAACAGGAAGGCCCCATTTGTCCTTCTTGCTTTTATCCAATGTGACCTTGTTTTCATGGTAGGGCAAAACTTCACCAAACGCCGTCATTCCAATGTTCCAGGGCCCTGGACGAGAGATATCCTCCTTGAAGGGTCCACCTATGCCCAATTCTGCAATGCCTCGGCTCCAGCCCGACCTAGAAGCAGCTCCTTGATAGCCAAAGCCTCTCAGGTAATCGCGCTTTTCTTGACCGGGTAAGTTGCGGAATCTGGGTACATAGAAGCCCGTTGGGCGCTTTCCGAAGTAATACTTGTCGTCATAGCCTTCGACATCAGCCCAAGCTCCGACGCGGAAGTGGTGGTCCATGAGGTTGTGGCCCAATTGACCCGAGGAGGATCCCAAGCCTCCCTCCCACACATCGGTGGCCGAGCTGAGGAGTACCCACGTCGAATTCAATGCCGATGCATTCAGGAAGACAATCTTGGCCTTGAATTCATAGGTCTGATTCGTTTCGGCATCCAAGACCTCAACACCCGTTGCGCGCTTCTTGTCTTTATCGTACAACACTCGAGTAACTATACTGAAGGGTCGCAGGGTCAAATTGCCCGTCGCCATAGCGGGGGGTAAAGTGGACGACTGCGTGCTGAAGTAGCCGCCAAACGGACAGCCTAACCAGCACTTGTCGCGGTACTGGCAGTTGATTCGGCCGGTGTGGGGCACGGTGATGTTGGCACTACGGCCAATAATGAGGCGTCGCGCTTCATTGTAATGCTTACGCAAACGGTCCGCCACATCCTTCTCTACAATGTTTAACTCCATAGCTGGAAGGAATTCAGAATCAGGCAGTTGAGGTAGTCCCTCATAGCTGCCTTGGATGCCGGCCCATTTCTCCGCATAGGAATACCAGGGCGCCATATCCTCATAGCCTATGGGCCAAGGGGTGGCAATTCCATCCACTTCATTCGCCTTGAAATCCTGGGGGCTCCAACGGTAGGTCTGACGGCCCCACATCAAGGAGCGACCGCCTACGTGGTAGCCACGGTACCAATCAAAGCGCTTGACCTCCGTGTCGGGGCATTCTTGCTCTTGGACCCAGAAGTGTGGGTTGATTTCGTTCAAGGGATAATCGCGGCGCAAGACGGGATTGTCCTCTTTTTGCTGGTTGGTTGCGCGACCACGGTGGGGAAATTCCCAGGGATCCATGTTGGTGGTCGGATAGTCGGTTACGTGCTTAACGTCGCGGCCACGTTCGAGCATCAGGACCTTCAGGCCCTTTTCCGTGAGCTCTTTGGCGGCCCAGCCTCCAGAAATTCCGGAGCCTACAACGATTGCATCGTATTCATTCGAGTTTGCCATAGGGTTATTTAGTGTTCATTCTTAGGGTTGTGCAGGACTTTGCCGTCCATGTTAGGGTATAGCGCGGACATGCTGGCACGCAAGGAGGGCATGGGTTCGCCTTCGATAAGGTATTCCAGGGCTACATAGCCTTTGAATCCGGTGCTTTGAATGGCCGTCATGATGGCCGGGTAGTTAACTTCTTGAAAGTGGTCGGGTTCCATTCGGCCCGGAACACCGGCGACGTGGTAGTGTTTGATATAGGGCCAATGCTTCTTAATCGTAGCCATAATATCCCCTTCCATGATCTGCATGTGGTAGATATCGTACAGAATGCCAAAACTTTGGGACTGCAAGGCTTCCGCTAATTGAAAGGACCAGGCCGAATTGTCCGCCATATAGTCGGGGTGATCGACTTTGCTGTTAAACACTTCCAAACAGAGTTCGACTCCATGTTCTTCTGCAAGGGCCACCATAGGTCGCAAGCCTTCTAG
>DLWR01000227.1 GCA_003444795.1 Cryomorphaceae bacterium | reverse complement strand
TCCGGCTCAGTAATAGTAATGATAGCAGCTAATTCTCGGCGCATCGTGATCAAAGTGCCCTGCACCCGAAAGCACATCGGATCTTGGAAAGGAGCCGAAAAGACCAACTCAATCTCCTCCCCAGGCATGCAGCCCATCTCAAAAAGCTTGACCGGGAGCGTTTCCGGGGCTTGCAAGACGATGGCTTTCTGGCCGAGAGTCAGTTCGGAGAGGAACATCAGGGGGTTGTTATTTAGAATGAATCTACCTTACAAATTTCGGGAAAAAAAAGGGCCCGGCGGCCCTTGATTTTCGGAAAGTTTTATCCCTTAAAGCATCATGGTCACAGGAGACTCCAAGAACGCCTTCACGGAATTCAGGAAAGCCGAACCCGTTGCGCCATCCACCACGCGGTGGTCACAGCTCAAGGTCAACTTCATGATATTGCCTGGCACGACTTGTCCATTTTTAACGACAGGCACCGCTTGAATACCCCCCACTGCCAAGATGCAGCTGTCAGGAGGGTTCACAATGGCGGTGAATTGGTCAATGCCAAACATGCCCAAGTTCGAAATGGTGAAGGTGTTCCCTTCCCAGTCTGCGGGCTGCAATTTCTTGGTCTTCGCACGCTGTGCAAAGTCTTTCACCTCCGCTGAAATCTGGGTCAGGCTCTTCGCGTCCGCATGACGGATAACAGGCACCAACAATCCATCTTCCACGGCAACGGCAACGCCCACATGAACGTCGTAATTCGTACGAATCACATCGCCCAACCACGCACTGTTCACCGCCGGGTGCTTTTTCAAGGCCTTAGAAACCGCCTTAACCACTAGGTCGTTGAACGAAATCTTGTGATCACCTGATGCATTCAAGGCTTGGCGCGCCTCAATGGCCGCATCCATATCCACCGACATGGTCAAATAGAAGTGTGGGGCGGTAAACTTGCTCTCGCTCAAACGCTTTGCAATCGTCTTGCGCATTTGAGAAATAGGCGTGTCTTGGAAGCCCGATGAAGGATAGTTCACCGCGGCAGCTGGAGCAGCCGGAGCAGCAACAGAGGCTGTATCACTCACTGCAGACTCGATGTCGCGCTTTACAATCCGACCGCCTTCGCCAGAACCTTGCACTTTGCTCAAGTCAACGCCTTTGTCTGCCGCCATGCTCTTGGCCAAAGGCGAAGCTTTAACACGTGCATCCGAGGCAGGAGCGGCAACAGGCACCTCCGCTACAGGAGCGGCGGCAGGAGCCGGAGGAGCAGCGGCAGGAGCAGCCTCCGCAGCAGGTGCCGCAGCAGGCGCAGCGCCCCCAGCGAGTAAGCCAGAGATGTCCTCTCCTTTTTCCCCAATGATGGCTAAAATGGTATCGACAGGTGAAGCCTGACCCTCTTGAACCCCGATGTGCAGCAACGTGCCTTCTTGACCTGGGAAGGCCTCAAAATCCATCGTCGCTTTGTCTGTTTCAATTTCAGCGAGCAATTTGCCCTCCGTGATTGCATCTCCAATTTTCACGTGCCACTTCGCCACCACCCCTTCGGTCATGGTGTCGCTCAAGCGCGGCATATTAATTACAATGGCCATGGATTATTCCTTGATAAATGGATAGTCTTCTTGAACGTAGATGTCTTGCCAAAGTTCATGCGCTTCTGGGAAGGGAGAGTCCTCACCAAACTGCACGCATTCTGCCACTAAGGCCTTCACACGCGTATCGATCGCTTCAATCTCCGCTTCTGTCGCCCATTTTTTCTTGGTCAACATCGTCTTTGCGATGAGGATGGGGTCGACTTTTTGGTATTCAGCTACCTCTTCCTTCGTGCGGTAGTGCTGCGCGTCGGACATCGAGTGTCCTTTGTAGCGGTAGGTGCGGATTTCTAAGAAGGTTGGGCCACCGCCTTTGCGGGCGCGGTCAATAGCTTCCTGCATGGCTTCATAGACCACGGCGGGATCCATGCCGTCTACCGCTTGGCAAGGCATTTCATAGCCCAAGCCGAGCTTCCAAATCTCCGTGTGGTTCGCGGTGCGCTCCACGCTGGTTCCCATGGCATAGCCGTTGTTTTCACAGACGAATACGACGGGCAAATTCCAAAGCATGGCCAAGTTAAAGGTCTCGTGCAATGAGCCCTGACGAACGGCGCCATCGCCCATATAGGTCAACGTGACGTGCTGATCGCCCTTGTACTTATCGGCAAAAGCCAAACCGGCGCCAAGGGGAATTTGGCCCCCTACGATGCCGTGACCACCATAAAAGTGGTGTTCCTTGGAGAACATGTGCATCGATCCACCCTTGCCGCGAGAGGTACCGGTGACCTTACCCATGAGTTCCGCCATGATTCGGCGAGGATCTACTCCTAAACCAATCGGCTGCACGTGGTTGCGATAGGCCGTGATCATTTTGTCCCCGGGCTCCATCGCTAACAAGGCGCCAGCCAAAACAGCTTCTTGTCCATTGTAGAGATGCAAAAAGCCTCGAATTTTTTGTTGGATGTACAGGGCCGCAGCCATGTCCTCAAACTTGCGCCAGAAGAGCATGTCTTCATACCACTTGAGGTAAACTTCTTTGGTCAGTTTTTTCTTAGCCATTTCTCGCAATTAGGAAAGCGCCGTTAGGCGGCCTCAAAAATAGTGCGTAGCGCCGGAATACCGGCCCTAGGGTAAAAAGTACACTAAGGTTCTCAGTCGAGGAGCTGATTCAGGTCCACCAAGGCACTGAATCGAATGGTGTTTTCCAAGGGGGAACGCACCGTTTGGTCCGCAGGGAAGAGATACGCAAAATCAAGCCCTAGCAACGAATAGCGCAATCCAAAGCCCATCGTGAAGAAGCGGCGATTGCCCTTGAGTTGGTCCTCGTGTTGATAGCCACCGCGGACTGCAAATTTGTTGTCGTACCAATACTCCACGCCTGCATTGTACATGAATTCACGCATCAATTCCTTCGTGCCATCGGGCTTTGCTGAGGGATCCCAGCTTTGGAAGATGCCTTGCATGACGGACACGTTGTCGTCCTTCCCCGCAATGATTTCGTAGCGGTCGCCGTCGCCATCCACGTCCAACAAGTCTCGGACTGGCTGCGTAGGCACCAACAATTTATTGACATCAAATAAAACGACTACGCGGTTGTAGCGGTCCAATATCCAGTTGTAGCCCACCCCTACTTTCAAATTAGTAGGAATGAAGTCCGCGTCTCCAGACTCGGTGTACTTCACTTTTGCCCCAATGTTGGAGATGTTCAACCCCCCCAACCACTGGCCTTTCTGGCCATCTGGTAGATTGAGCTCCTCCCCTTGGTAGTAAAAGCTGACATCCGTAGCCACCGTCTGACCGGGTTTGGTTTGCAGGTTGCCCACCACTTGGCCCTGAGTCAGATCCGATAAGGCATAGCGAAGGCCCACCCCAGCGGACCAATTTTCGGAAAGTTTTAAGGCATATGCCATGTCTAAGGCCATCTCATACGGACGGTAGGTTCCCTGCTCATCGCCTTGCTCGTTGCGGAACGTGATATCGCCCAATGAGAAATAGCGCAAGCTGGCCCCAAAACCGGAACGCTCGCCCAAGCCCATCGCCACGTTCGCAAACATCAATTCCACATCGGGAACCAAGCGGCGCAACCAAGGGGTGTACGAAAGACCGCCTTGCATGTTCCCGGCACCCATAAAGGCCAATTTGGCAGGATTCCAGAACAGGGCATTCGCATCCGGAGACGCCGCAACCCCTGCATTGGCCATCCCCCCCATGCGTGCGTCCGGCCCAATATTGAGCATGGGCATGGCTGACGTCACCACATTTAGGTTGTCGCCAAATGCGGTGGTTTGGGCGAAAAGGGTTGAACCACTTAGCAAGGCAGAGGTCAAAAGGAAAGGTCGAATGAAGCGAATCATGGGGAGCAAATATAGGCTTAGTGGAGGAGGATTACGCGCTCTGCGGCTTGAACGATTTGGCCATCTGTCTTTCGGCGGACTTGGACTCTGGCTAGGTACCACCCTGCTGGTAGCAGATGGCCTTGGCCGTCTGTGCCATCCCAGTCGACAGATTGCAGGACGGCGGATTCAGGCGTTCCTTCCCAAATGTGCTGATAGACCATTTGGCCGTCTGGCGTGACCACGGTCCAAACTGCTTCCAAACTGTCTCCTTGAGCATTGTGCTCCACATCTAAGTGGAAGGGGCCCATGCCTGGATTTGGATAGATGCGCATGGCGCCGAGTTTTAATTGATCGCGAAGGAACACGGTGAATTCAACGCTTCCCTCTGCTACATTATTATAACTATCCCATGCTCGGACCGAGAATGTATGAGGACCTTCCGACAAATTCTCAAAAGGCCAAGTCGCTTCGCCCCGTTGATAGGTGCCCGCATCGGAGGAATAGCGACTATTGAGGGAGAAGGCTTGATTCCAATCCCCGTCCAATGCACCCATCATGTCGTGTCCAATGCCATTGCCGACCGCATTGATACCATTTTCGTCGAACAAACGAACCAAACCGAGGGGACTGGGACCCGTAATACCGCCCGAAACGAAGTTGGTATCTCCCATGTAGACATCCACTTTAGGGCCAGTAACATCGACTGGTGCGTTGGGGTCAATCCCCCCAATCCAAACCCGGAAATCGCTTCCAGAGGCATCCGTAGAATCTGTTTCCGCATAGAAGGAAAACTTACCCTGACCCACTTGCAAGGCGATATCAAGGGGCATCACCCATTCCGCTTCGAACTGCCCGTTTTGAGCAATCACCTTGCCGCGGTACGCAGCATTGGCCCATTCTTGGAAGAAGATATAGGGGCCTTCGTTGTCATTTTTGAGGGTGCTGCGCTGCACCTTTTTATCGTAAAGAATGACCTCCATAGGGCCATTAAAATCGGCCCTTACTTCTTGTGAAAGTCCGTCTTCGACGTGGCCCACAATTCGAACACGAGAAAGTGCTTGGAGCGTATCACTTTCCGCAGAAGTGCTTGAAACCGTCAACTCCTGGGCATTCAAACTGTCGAGGACGACATGATGGCTCGGAATGTTCAAGCGCAGCGCGGGGTCGCCGAGCAATGAAAAGCGCAACTTGTCCGCGGATGTAGTCCCATTTTTTGCACTGCGCAAAATTTGACCGAAGGTGCGGTATTGACCGCCCTCCTTTTCAAAAATTACCCTAAAAATGGAGTCGTTTAGGGTAGCTGCTCCGTCCACATAAACTACTCGCGTGGTGCTTAGCAAGGCGATGGCTCCACCATTCGGATTCAAGAGCAAGAATTCACCCGCCGAGGTGCGCAAAGGATCGTCTAAACGACTAAACTCACAGGTGACCGTTACGAAGAGCGGAAGTTTGGCTCCATTGGAAAAGGTCTTGGTGTCATTGAGTTGGAGGATGTTCTCACTGGCCCAACCTACTTCGCCCCCGTGGCCCACATAGGCCGTGACCAAGTTGCCGTCATTGATGGATTGGACCAATTCTGTTCGGAGGCGCGGATAGCTTTGGCTGGCACTGCTGGATTGCTGCTCATAGCTATCCGCGTACATCTTATCGATGTCCAAAAACGGGTAGGCGGTATCCAGTCGGTCCGCGATCAAGTTGGGTATGCTCGTCAAAACGGCCTCCCAGCCATGGTCCACATCATCCGATACAAAGAGGACTTTTTTGCGCCAAGCTCCTAGCGATTTTTGAGGGTCCGAATACGCAAGGATTTTGTCGACCACTCCTTTGGCTTCTTCTTCGGTGTTTACTGGGATTCGGCCGATGCCCAAATCCAAGCCTTTGGAACGAAGATTATTCCCTTCATCCTCGTCCATAAAGCCATAAAAATCATCCGTACTGAAGGAGGAATACAAGGAGAAACTGCTGTAGCTCTGGTAAATGGGGATTTGGTTGGTATTGGGTTCTATAACCCCCCAGTAATCGTACGAAGCGTCTCCAAATAAGAGCAGATATTTTGGGCGATCCGCCGCCGAATCCGCCGAATTCCAAAGGTGCCTCATATAATCCTTGATAGCCGTAATATCCTGAACACCCGAAGAGAACTCATTGTAAATGCTTTGAATATCCACCGCGCGTACCCGCAAGCCTTTTTCTTCATGGAAATTCGCCAATCGCACTGCCTGAGGCAATAAAAACGCGGGCGAAACAATCACATAGTCCAACGGCCCAGATTGGTGCAGGTTTTGATTGGCTATTTTTCCTTCTAGTGTAGGCACCGCTGTGCTTCCTGGCGAAAAAACAGCGACTGTTTGAGGAATTAACCCGGACATTTTTAGCCCCCAATGCGCACTCCCGTTGGACGTAAAATTGACCGGATTTATGCGCTCAGGAGTTAGCGGATTGCTCACATTCCACGCTTGGCCCGTCGCGGAAAGCCCCCCCGAAATTTCCGCCAAGTTTGCTTGAATAACGCTCGTGTCCTGGGGCGAAAAATGCCATACTTCCGGCATTTGGCGCCAACGAAACGGAGCGTCCGCCTGAACCGTCACATAGTCCAACCAGGCGGAAGCACTCGGATTAAGGGCGCGATTAAAGGTGATGCCAACATTCCCCCAACTCCCCGTCACACCTTGCTGCTGCGCCGCTAGGCTGGTTTCACTCACGTAGTCTGCCCCAGACGAAGAAGCTACAGACCCAAACGTCAACACCCCCACTGCCCCTTGACCCGTGGCAATTTCCATTTGCGTTCCGGAAATGGTCGATCGTCCCACCGCCCGGACCCGAAACAGGGCGGAAGAATTGGCATCCAGCGCATCTAGCCCCATATCCACCGATCGCGTCAAGGTGTAGTCAAAGAGCTCTCCAAACCACTGGCGACCACTGCCCACCATGTTTTTAAGGTTTTGCTCATGATGCGCTAAATAATCATAGCGCGCCAAAGGCACTGGGCTGCCATTCACCACGGGTGCATCTTGAATCCGTGCCCCTCCTTCCGTAGTCGTCACATAATAGTAGTGACGATCACTGTAGGGATGTCTATTTGCATCCCAACGCTCCGTTACGGCATTAAACCTCCACGTGTGCGGGGATTGCCCATAGAAGTACATTCGATCTTCCCCGGAGAATTGACCGTCTCCTCCATCCTCCACCCAAATCGCAATGGGCTGCAGGTCGTCCTCCCGCGCAACGTTGTTACGCTCAGGAAGGACCCCCGCACTTCGTCCATACAGACCCAAATCCCCGGAGACAAAGGGTTCCGACCCCAATCCCATCGCCACTAAATCAGAAGCTTTTAAACTGTAGATGGCCTCTGTGTCTACGGAGACTTTGCCCCAAGTTCCTTGCGATAAAACCGAGGCTATAGGTTGTGCAACTACTTCTTTTTCAACGATTAAAAACGAAAATAGCAACAGTGCAACCCGAATGATGGTTGGAGGACTAACGTTTAAGGATGGTTTGATTTGCACGATTCAATACTCAAACGCCCAATTCGAGCGTTTGTTGTTTAGGCAAATTTGCACGCTTTTTCACGAATGACCGCGGAAAATCGTATACTTGTGGCTCTTTAAATAGTACACCAACATGGCAGTGAAACGCCTATTGACTATAGCATTCGTTGTTTTAGGGATCTCGTCCGTATACGGTCAGGATCCTCATTTCACGCAATTCTATGCCAACCCACTGTATTTGAACCCCGCATTTGCTGGTGTCAAGCAGTGCCCCAAAGTCAACGTCAACTACCGAAATCAGTACCCCTCTTTGGGTGTTTATCAAACGTATTCTGCATCCTATGACCAATACGTGGACAAACTCAATGGAGGACTTGGCGTGCTCATCATGCAAGACGAGGCAGCCAACGGCGCTTTGGCATTGACCGAAGCTTCCTTGGTGTATTCGTATCATTTGACCGTCACCCGCGATTTCTCCGTACTCTTCGGTGCACAAGGGACTTTCCGTCAGCGCGCCCTAGACTGGAACAGTTTGACCTTCCCAGATCAGATTGATCCTTTTTACGGCTTTGTAAAGCCCACCAACGAGATCGCACCAGACAATACAACCAACAGCCATGTGGACCTAACCTTCGGTATGTTGGGCTTCACCGAGCGCTTTTACATGGGATTCACGGCCAGCCACGTGACCGAACCCAACGAGGCCTTCCTCTCCAACAACAAGTTACCCATGAAGCTTTCTGCCCAGTTGGGAGCCACCATCCCCATCGGACGTAAGCGCTTGTACAACTCTTTGGACAACCTGTTGATCCCACACGTGGTTTTCCAAAGTCAAGGTGGCGCAAATCAAATGACGGGTGGCCTTTCATTTAACCGCGGTCCTCTAACCGGTGGCATGGCCTATCGCCAAGCTATGGGCGCCATCAGTTCCAACCCAGATGCCTTGGTATTCATCCTTGGAGTAGCCCCCAACGATGTGCCCTGGACGTTTGGCTACTCTTATGACTACACGATTTCTCCATTGAAGAACACCTTGGGTGGCGCACATGAAATTTCCATGTCCTACCAGTTCC
>DLWR01000032.1 GCA_003444795.1 Cryomorphaceae bacterium | reverse complement strand
TCGATGGAGCGAACGACGTCCGATTTGGCCCCTTTTGGCCCCATGTCACACGATATCGTCTTGAGCTTGCCCCTCTATCTCCCAGGCAAAGCGGTTACTTCACCTCTTTATTTCTAAGGCCATGCGTCGAATCCTCCGTATCGCCCTTCTAAGCAGCAGCGTCTTGGCCATGGGTCAACAGGCCGAATCGCGCCTGGAGCGCCTCCGCGAAAAGAGTCAACACGGAACTGCGATAAAATACCTCAGTCGGACCACGCTA
This sequence comes from Cryomorphaceae bacterium, assembly GCA_003444795.1. Taxonomy (GTDB): domain Bacteria; phylum Bacteroidota; class Bacteroidia; order Flavobacteriales; family Schleiferiaceae; genus TMED14. Next base: position 2,968 of record DLWR01000032.1, on the reverse strand, counting down.
AAATCCGCGAAGGAATGGAATTTGGCCGGTTTGATCTACGCGGAAAGCGGAATGCCCGAGCAAGCCGTTGCCGCCTTTGACGCCGCACGTGCCGCGAATAAAAGCGAAGCCCCTTTTTCGGCAGAAATCATCTTTGCCCATGTGGATGCCTTGCGCCAATTGGGCCGAATGGAACAAGCGGCCAAGCGCATGGACGATTATTCCAGCGCATATCCGGCCCATCGCCGTTCTGAATTGTGGGAGAATCGAGCCGAAATTGAACACCTCGCCTTGCCTGGCGGCGTGACCATCGAACTTGCTAAAGGCATCAATTCAGACAACGATGATTTTGCGCCTGTTTTTTGGGAAAATCGCTTGATTTTTTCGTCCTCTCGACCCCAAGAAGGCTTTGAAAAAACGGATAAACGAAGCAACGACCCCTACATCAAACCCTGGATTTGGGATTCCACCAAAGTCCGCCTTTTTGAAATGGGGGACAAGCCCTTGACGGATGCATCGCCCTACCACGTGGGACCTGTTTCGTTTGGGGAGACTCGCGTGTTTTACACGAAGAATGAATTGCAAAAGTTAGACGGTCTCTTTCGTTTGCAGCTCTATTCGCGCCAGCGCTTGGCGGATGGCACCTGGGGCATCGAACAGGCTTTCCCGCTTAATAACAACGCGTTTAACGTGGGACAATCCACCTGGGATGCGAAGCGTCAACGCTTGTACTTCGTATCCGATATGCCAGGTGGCCTTGGCGGAACAGATCTGTATTACGCCGATTGGAAGGACTCTTCTTGGACAGCCGCACAACCATTGCGCATCGCGAATACGGAGGGCGACGAAATGTTCCCCAGCATCCACGGCGACACCCTCTTTTTTGCATCCAATGGATTCCCCGGCCAAGGAGGCTTAGACTTGCTCATGCTCAATTTAGAGACCGAAGAGTGGTTCATTTTGGAGGACATGAATTCGGCATCCGATGACTTTAGCCCTTTCTTGGACGGAGCGGGGAGTGGCTGGTTTGCCTCTAACCGAAAAGCAGCCTTGGATGGGGATAACATCTTCCGCTTCCATATTGATATGACGGCCTTGGAAGCTGAACAAGCGAAAAAAGATTCGGCACTCGCTGCTGCCGATGCGGCGCGCCAGGCCAATATCGCTTTGGAAGGCGAAGTGGATTACCCGGGCTTACCTGATAAAGCCAAAACCTGGAAGCAGTCCGGTGGCAAGAGTCTTACTCTAACGTTGCCCCCGCTGTATTACCGTTACAACCGCTCGGATTTAACGGCGGAGGAGCAAGCAAAATTGGCTTATGTGGCACAAACGCTTCGCGACCAGCCGGAACTGCATGTCATTGTTCGCTCCCACGCGGACTGCAAAGGGACGGAAGCCTATAACCTGTCGCTTTCTAAACAGCGTCTAGCCACCGTAGAGCGCTATTTTGCCAGCCAGGGCATTACCACCCAGCAATTCCACGGCGAATTTCATGGAGAATCAGAGCCTGCCATGCCCTGTGAGATGGAGTGCTCCGTTTGTCCCGATGAGATCCGATGGGCAAACCGTCGCACAGAGTTCATTGTGACCAATCAGCCCAGCGTGTTTGCTCCTTCTTTGCCGGCTGCGCCTTCAGTAAAAGAAGGGGAACCTGAAACTACAGCCTTAGTCCCCTTGGTTCCTGCTTCACCAAACGCCAATGAAGTACCCGTGAAGGCCGCCCCTGCCAAAGTCGCGACGGCAACTACGCCTCCATCGGGCGCTGTAGCCTGCTACCTGGTAACTGGATCCTTCAAGACGAAGGCGCTCGCGGTCAAGCGTGTGACGGAACTCAATGGCCGGGGTTACCAAGCTAAGACTATGGAAGTAAATGGCATGTACCGAGTGGTGCTTCCGTTGTCAGAGCGCCCCAACGAGGCCGAGCTCAACGTTTACCGCCAGCGCCTAGGAAAGGTGTGGATCGCTCGTCCCTAGAGGTTAAAGAGTTGAAAGGGTTAAGGCGTTAAAGTCGCTTCCGCGCTTCAACCCTTACACCCCGAGCAGCTTATCCAAGGTCTCTTGGGCGACGGCGTGGTAGCCAGGGCGCGCCTTATGGTAAATGGATTGGGCGAGGTCCTTTCGGCCAGCATCCACGAGTGCTTTGTAGATGGGCGTCAAGAACTTTCGGCGACCTACGCGTACCAAGAAGTCCGACATTTTCTCGTCGAGATCTGCTTGTTGTACCCCGGCTTGGGTGGCCAAAACGGCCCAAGCGGCAAAAATCTCTGAATTACCAGACTGCGTGAAGTGAAAGGCGTCATCAAGGGCGCGGGCAGGTTCAGCCTGTACTCCATCCAAGGCTTTAAAAAAGCGCAACCACTGATGGGTATTCCACGTATTCGTCCCTTTGGGCAGGGTTCCATCCGCAATAAAATGAGCAGCTTGCGCGTCGACCACCGTAAATAGCGTGGGTTCTACCACGGGGCAATTCTCAGGCAAGCCCGTGCCAAAGATCCACTCGTCACCCCCAATTTCTTCCCATTGGCTGTCGTTGAGCAAGCTGGCACGAAGGTGAGCCACAAAGCGCTCTGTGGTCATAGACTGGAAAGTGTAGCTGGCGAAATAGTCTTTTAGAAAGGCGTCAAAAGCTTCGCGACCAACCGTTTGCTCAATCAGGCGCAAGAAGTGGAAGCCCTTGTCATAGGCAATAGTAGTAACTCCATCATCGGGATTTCGGCCAACGAGGTCTATGGCCAATTTGGTGTCGTTGGGGGCGTTCTCCATAAAGTCTGCCACCTCGGCGGTCAAATCGCTGTGCGAAAGGGACTGAAGCATGGCAGCATAGTCGGCGCCGTAGACAGCCTCCATAATGCGGTTTTCAAAGTAGACGGTAAAGCCTTCGTTGATCCAGAAGTCGTTCCAGGTTCCGTTGGTGACTAGGTTGCCTGACCAGGAATGTGCCAATTCATGTGCGATCAAGGCGACCAAAGAGCGGTCACCGGCAATAACG